>CAIVDX010000492.1 GCA_903904805.1 uncultured Rhodospirillales bacterium | reverse complement strand
GCAGGCTCGGACTACAACATCTGCGGTACGTGGCCATCTGCGCAACGCCGCTACGAGAGCCGAGGCTATGGCTCTGATAACCGCCTCTGATCGCTGATGGCCATACTGCAGAGCACTCTGGTGATGGGCATTCTTAACATCACACCAGATTCATTTGCAGATGGCGGGCGTCACTTTGAGTTGGAAGCCGCTATTGAACGCGCCAAAGAGATGATTAAAGAGGGCGTCGACATCATTGATGTTGGTGGTGAATCAACACGTCCAGGTTCAGAACGAATATCAAGTGAAGAAGAACGCGATCGAGTGATCCCAGTAATTAGCGCTCTCAAAGAGATAGGCGCAGTGATCAGCGTCGACACGACTAGATCAGAGATCGCCAAGCTGGCCATCGATGCTGGTGCCAGTTACGTAAATGACATAAGCGGAGGCTTATCTGATTCAAAGATGGCTCCATTAATTGCCTCCCACCCACAAGTGCAATACATAGCAATGCACTGGCGCGGTGAATCCAAGCAGATGCAGGCGCAGGCAATATATAAAGATGTAGTAAGTGAAGTGCGCCAAGAGTTAGAAACCAGAACGCATGAACTTATAAAGTCAGGAGTTAGTCCAGAACAAATTATCCTTGATCCTGGAATTGGATTTGCTAAGACGAGTGCTCACAATTGGGAGTTACTCCGCCACATCGATCGCCTGCAACTTCTCGGCTATCCCATCTTGGTTGGCGTCTCACGCAAACGCTTCATCGGCACGCCGGACGCCGCGGACCGCCTGCCAGGCTCGCTCGCCGCCGCCCTGGCAACCCTCGCGCTGGGAGCGACCGTCCTGCGCGTGCATGACGTGGCAGAGACCGTGCAAGCCCTGCGCATCTGGCGCAGTATTGCGGCAAGTCACAAAACCGCGAGTCACCCGCCATGAACGACCAGCCCGCCAAGCCCACCCGCCGCCTGTTCGGCACCGATGGCATCCGCGGCCGCGCCAACACCGAGCCGATGACCGCCGGCATCGCGCTGCGCCTGGGCCAGGCCGCCGGCCTGCAATTCACCCGCGGCTCGCACCGGCATCGTGTGGTCATCGGCAAGGACACCCGCCTGTCCGGCTATATGATCGAACCCGCGCTCACCGCCGGCTTCATCGGGGCGGGCATGGACGTGATGCTGGTCGGCCCGCTGCCGACCCCGGCGGTGGCCATGCTCACCCGCTCGCTGCGCGCCGATCTCGGCGTGGTGATCTCCGCCAGCCACAACCCCTATGAGGATAACGGCATCAAGCTGTTCGGCCCCGATGGCTTCAAGCTCTCCGACGAGACCGAGTGCGAGATCGAGGCGATGATGGATTCCGATCTGGCATCCCGCCTGGTCGAGCCATCGAAACTCGGCCGCGCCCAGCGCCTGAACGACGCGGCCGGGCGCTACATGGAAAGTGCCAAGGCGAGCTTCCCGCGCGGCCGCAGCCTCGATGGCCTCAAGATCGTGGTCGATTGCGCCAACGGTGCCGGCTACAAGGTCGCTCCCAGCGTGCTGTGGGAACTCGGCGCCAAGGTGATCTCGGTTGGCGTTTCTCCTGACGGCTTCAACATCAATGATGGCTGCGGCAGCACCCATCCGGCGTATTTCTGCGCCAAGGTGCTCGAGCACGGTGCCGATATCGGCATTGCCCTGGATGGCGACGCCGACCGCCTGCTCGTGGCCGACGAGCGCGGCCAACTGATCGACGGCGACCAGATTCTCGCCGCCATCGCCCGCGCCTGGCACCGCAACGGCCTCGTCGCCGGCGGCGGCATTGTTGCCACCGTGATGTCCAATCTCGGGCTGGAGCGCATGCTCAACAGCATCGGCCTCGATCTGCACCGCACCGCGGTCGGCGATCGCTACGTCGCAGAAAAAATGCGCGCCTCGGGCTGCAATATCGGCGGCGAACAATCCGGCCACATGATCCTGTCTGACTACGCAACTACCGGCGACGGCCTGGTTGCCGCCCTGCAGATCCTTGCTTGCCTGATCGAGGAAGATCGCCCCGCCAGTGAGGTTCTGCGCAGCTTCACGCCGCTGCCGCAACTGCTGAAGAACGTCGCCTACACCGGCCGCAGCCCGCTCTATGACGAGACCGTGCAGGCCGCCATCCTCGCCGCTGAAGGCGCGCTCGGCACAACCGGCCGCATCCTGGTGCGCCCTTCCGGTACCGAAACACTCATCCGCGTGATGGCCGAAGGCGAGGACGAAACACGGGTGGCGGAGATCGTCGACTCCCTTTGCGATACCATCAGGAAGGTGAAGTAAGGGGCTGCTTTTTTTGAAAAAAAGAAGCAAAAAACTTCTGGCAGTTTGGACTGCCGCCGGGGCAGCACTGTGCGCCTGAAATCCCGCGTGCTCACAATCGCCGGATCGGACTCCGGCGGTGGGGCGGGCATTCAGGCCGATATCAAAACCATCACCGCCCTCGGCGCCTACGCGCTCACCGCCATCACCGCGCTCACCGCCCAGGACACCGAAGGCGTCCGCGCAATCCACACCCCGCCGCCAGACTTCATCAAACTCCAGATCACCATGGCGCTGGCCGACCCCGGCGCGGACGCCATCAAGACCGGCATGCTCGGCGACGCCGCGACCATAGAAGCCATCGCCGACGCGCTGAAGCACACCACCCTCCCCCTCGTTCTCGACCCGGTGATGGTCGCCAAAGGCGGCGCCAACCTGCTCGCCAACGATGCCGTCGCCACCGTGATCTCCCGCCTCCTTCCGCTGGCAACGCTGCTCACCCCGAACCTGCCCGAAGCCGCCGCACTGACCGGCCGACCCGTCCACACGCTGGCCGACATGCGCATGGCCGCCACCGCCCTGCGCGCCCTCGGCGCGCGCTCAGTCCTCCTCAAAGGCGGTCACATGGAGGGCGACGTGATCACCGACCTGCTGATGACTCCCGATGGCATCGAGGAATTCTCCGCCCCGCGCATCGAAAGTCGGCACACCCATGGCACCGGCTGCACTCTGGCCTCGGCCATCGCCACCGGCCTCGCCCAGAACCTCTCCCTCCGCGACGCCGTCCTGCGCGCCCGCGCCTTTGTCCGCGCCGCGATCGCAACCGCCCCCGGCTTCGGCACCGGCCACGGACCTCTGAACCATGTCGCCGGTCTCAGCGCCCTCAACAGCGCCCTGCTGCCGGACCCAGGCTGACCCCCGCCCACCGCGATTGTCCCGCCGCTGTCATGAAGCT
>CAIVDX010000491.1 GCA_903904805.1 uncultured Rhodospirillales bacterium | reverse complement strand
TGGGCGCACCACAATCCCGATCCACTGCCGGGCATGCCGCGGCTCTGGGCGTGGGAAGCGTTTGCGCATGGGGCGGAGACGGTGAGTTATTTCCGCTGGCGGCAGGCGCCGTTTGCGCAGGAGCAGATGCATGCCGGGCTGTTGCGGCCCGATAGCGTGCCAGCGCCAGCCTATCATGAGGCCATGCAGGTGGCAGAAGAGCTGAAGCTCACCGGCATTGCGGGCGTGGCCACCAAGGCGCGCGTCGGCATTGTTTATGACTATCAGAGCGAGTGGGCGTGGCAGATTCAGCCGCAGGCGCAGGGCTTTAGCCATTATGCGCATGTGCGGGCGGCCTATACGGCGTTCCGCAAGCGCGGCGTCGATGTCGATGTGCTGTCGCCGCATACCGACGATTTTACGGGTTATGACATCGTCATCATCCCGGCGCTTTTCGCCTGGAACGAGGCGCTGCGCACGGCGATTGCCAATTTCGAGGGGCGGCTGCTGATCGGGCCGCGTTCGGGCAGCAAGACCGAGAATTTCGCCATTCCGCCGGGGCTGGCGCCCGACCTGCCGCAGAACCTGCTCGATGCCAAGGTGGCGCGGGTCGACAGCATTAGTCCGGTCTACCAGATACCAGTTAAAGGCGGCGGCGCGGTGCATCACTGGCGCGAGCGGCTCGATACACGGGCCGAGGTGATCTTTGCCGACGAGGAAGATTTCCCGGTGCTGGTGGCGCAGGGCAAGCTGTTCTACCTCGCGGCGAGTGGCGACAAGGCACTGATGCAGCGGGTTATCGATCGGCTGATCGAGGATGCGGGTGTGGCGACCTTGGCGTTGCCGGCCGGTGTTCGTTGCCGCAAGCGCGAAGGGTTCCGGATCTATTTCAACTATGGCAATGCGGCGGCGACGCTGGTGCCGGCGGCGGATGAGGCGGGGTACGTGGTCGGGACTGCCGCGATGCCAGCGGCTGGAGTGACGATCGCAAGATTGACGAAGGCGGGTTAGGGCGTCGCATGCTGCGGTTTTCCGCCAACCTCTCCATGCTCTATCCAGAGTACGCGTTCGCCGATCGCTTTGCGGCGGCGGCGCGTGACGGATTCAAGGGCGTTGAATATGTCGGGCCGTATGCGGAAGCGCCGGAGGTGGTGGCCGACCGGCTTGCTGCCAATGGGCTCGAGCAGGTGCTGTTCAACCTGCCGGCCGGCGACTGGGCCGCCGGCGAACGGGGCATTGCTGCGCTGCCGGGACGCGAGGCGGCGTTTCGCGAAAGTATTGCCACGGCGATCCGGTACGCGACGGCGCTCAATTGTGGGCAGGTGAACTGTCTTGCGGGTATTCCGCACGGTGTTGCGGTTGCCGATGCTGAGCGGACGCTGGTCGAGAACTTGCGCTATGCTGCGCCGCGATTGGCCGATGCGGGGGTAAAACTGCTGCTGGAGCCGATCAATCCGGTCGATATGCCGGGGTTCTTCATCAATACGGCGGCGCGGGCGCTTCAGATTTTTGATCAGGTTGGGGAGGATAACCTCTTCCTGCAATACGATTTTTACCACATGCAGCGGGTGCGCGGGGAGTTGGTGCGGAATTTCGCGGCCCTGCAATCGCGCATCGCGCATGTACAGATTGCCGATAC
>CAIVDX010000490.1 GCA_903904805.1 uncultured Rhodospirillales bacterium | reverse complement strand
GGTGAGCGGCATGCCGTGCGCGGTGTAGACATCGAGCATCTGCTCGGCGGTGATCACCTCGATGCGATTGGGATAGACATCGAGGCCCAACTCATCGATGGCGATGCGTTCGATGGCGTCGTAGGAATCACGGAGCGTGCGGAAGCTCCAGTCGTGGCCTTCATAGATCAGCTTGGAGCCGACATTGTCTGGCATCAGGGGGCGGCCTTGGCGCGGCGGGCGAAGAGATCGCGGAACACCGAGAATATTTCGCGCCGTTCGGTGACGCGACGAAGTGCCAGCTTCGGCGCGCGCTGGGCGAGCACATTGTAGCCGCGCCACAGATCGGTCTCGCCGCGGATGATGGCGGCGGAGGCCGCGACCTCGATATAGGCGAAATGCTGCACGATGGGCAGGATGTCGCCTTCCAGCAGGGCAACCGCGCGGGCGGTGTCGGCGCCGAAATTGTCACCGTCGGACGCCTGCGCGGCATAGATGTTCCACGACGAGGCGGGGTAGCGATCCTTCTGGATGCGGATCAACTCATTCAGCGCGGATGAGACCACCGTGCCGCCGGTGCGCGGATCGGTGAAGAAGGTCTGCTCGTCCACCTCCTCGGCGGTTTCGGTGTGGCGGATGAAGACGAGTTCGACGCGCTTGTAGCGACGTTCGAGAAAGACATGCAGCAGCAGGAAGAATCGCTTGGCGAGGTCTTTCATCTGCTCGGTCATCGAGCCCGAGACATCCATCATGCAGAACATCACCGCGCGTGAGGACGGCCGCGGCACCTGGGTGAAGCGGCGATAGCGCAGATCGACCGGATCGACCCAGGCGATGCGGCGCAGGCGGCGATGGATGCCCTCCAGTTCAAGCCTCAGCGCGGCGAGGCGGTCAGGGTCATCGCCGGACGTCTCGAGGGCGACGATCTCCGCCTCGATCTCGTCCGCCGCGGCGGGGCGGGGGCGCTTGAGGCCGATGCGGCGGGCCATCGAGCGGCGCATGGTGCGGGAGAGATCGATCTGGGTCGGCGCGCCATCGGTGGAAATGCCGGCGCGGGCGGAGGCCATCACCTCGGTCTCCAGAATCTCACTCTTGACCAGATCGGGCAGTTCCAGATCCTCGAAGAACAGTTCAAGGAACTCGTCACGCGAGAGGACGAAGCGGAATTCATCTTCGCCGCCGCCCTGGTCGGAGCCTTCGCCCTGGCCGCCGCCCTTGCCCTGCTGGCTGGGTGGGCGGCGGATGCGGTCGCCCTTGGAGAACTCCTTGTTGCCGCTGAGCAGAAGTTCCCGCGTGCCGCCGGTGAAGACGGTGTGGAAGGCGGGTTCATGCAGCGTGTCGGCGGGGATGGAGACATCCTCGCCATGGCCGATTTCGCGGATGGTGCCTTTCTCGATCGCCTCGCGCGCCGCACGCGCGATGGCGTTGCGGGCGCGGGCGAAGACGCGTTGGCGGTTCTCGAGATTCTTGCCGTGCGGGTTGGGCCTGCGATCGATGATGTCCACGCCGGCAGGCTCCGCCTAGGCTGACTGCTTCACGCGCATGTACCATTCGACCAGGCGACGGACCTGGCGTTCGGTATAGCCGCGCGAGACCATGCGCTCGACGAAATCGTCGTGCTTCTTCTCGGTGTCGCTGTCCTTCTTGGTGCCGAAGCTGATCACCGGCAGCAGATCCTCGACCTGGCTGAACATCCGCTTCTCGATCACCTCGCGGATTTTCTCATAGCTGTTCCAGGAGGGGTTGCGCCCGCCATTGGCCGCACGTGAGCGCAGGGCGAACTTCACCACCTCGTTGCGGAAATCCTTCGGGTTGGCGATGCCGGCGGGCTTTTCGATCTTGGTGAGCTCAGCATTGAGCAGTTCGCGGTTCATCATCTGGCCGGTGTCGGGGTCCTTGAAGTCCAGATCCTCGATCCAGGCGTCGGCATAGTCGAGATAGCGATCAAACACGTTCTGGCCGTAATCGTGGTAGCTCTCCAGATAGGCTTTCTGGATCTCATTGCCGATGAATTCGGCATAGCGCGTGGCGAGCTCGGACTTCACCGCGGCGAGATAGGCGCTCTCGGTATCGGCGGGGAATTGCTCGCGCTTGATCGCCTGTTCCAGCACATACATCAGATGCACAGGGTCGGCGGC
>CAIVDX010000489.1 GCA_903904805.1 uncultured Rhodospirillales bacterium | reverse complement strand
CGCGGAAACTGCTCGAACACGCCCTCGATCACCATGCTCGTCAGCAGCGCCTGACATCCGGCGGCATGTGCGGCGACCTCCTCGATGTAGAAGGAGGGCCAACCGGCCCCGGTCATCGGCGCGCCGCTATAGCCGAACACATGAAATCCCACTGGGATGCCCGCCGCCTGCGCGGCCTCATAGATCGGCCAATAGCGCCGCTGCCCCGGTGGCTCGAATGTGCGTGTCAGCGCCAGGATCTGCACAAAATCCGCCTCAGGCGCGCAGCGCTCGATCTCCGCCACCGCCGCCGGCGGATCCTCAAAGGGAATGCAGATCGACGCCTTCAGCCGCCTCTCCGGCCGCGTCCAGCGGGCCAGTTGCCACTCATTCACCGCCGACGACATGGCTGCTGCGAAATCATGATTGCGATCGCCATGCCCGCTCGGGCTCAACGGATTCAGCACGCCCATGGAAATATTGCCAGGATCCAGCAACTGCGCGCGCATCATCTCCAGATCGCTGCCAGGCAGACCCTGCTCCGGCCAAGCATCACGCCGATACGCGCCTGGCGTGGATTTTGGATAAGGAAAACCTGAGGCATGCCCATGACGCGGCCGGTTGCCCAGCGTGCGCATGTAATTCCACCACCGATCCGACAGGAACGGCCGAAGCTCCTCGTCCGACAGATTCTTCGGATGGATGTCTCCATCCACCATCGTCATGGTTGCACGCGCCGGCACCGGCATCCGGCCCAACGGCGAGGTGATGACATTCATCGCGACGTCTCCAGACGCTGATAGGTGGCAAGCGCATTCCCGCGCAGCAATTTCGGCAGGATCGAGGTGGGCAGCCCCGCCGGCAGCACATCATCGCCCTCGAACTGCCAATGCGGATAATCCGATGCGAACATCAGCATGTCATCGCTGCCAAGATGCGCAAGCACACGCTGCACGATCGCCGGATCACCAGGTGCATCGAAGGGCTGCGCGGTCAGCCGTACATGCTGGGCCACGATATCGTCCGGAGAACGATCCACCCATGGCACCTCGGTGCGTACACCCTTCCACAACTTGGTCAGCCGCCACAAAAACGCCGGCAGCCAGGTCACGCCGGATTCGATCAGCACCACCCGCAAGTCGGGAAACCGCGTGAAAATGCCTTCACAGATCATGCTTGCGAGCTGGCCCTGAAAGCCCTGCGGCATGTTGCCGACATCCTCGTAATAATAGCTCGGCCAACCCACCGAAGTTGGAGCATGCCGAAAGCTGCTGCCGGCATGAATGCCGATCGGCAGCCCATGTCGCACCGCCGCCTCATAGATCGGCCAATAGGAGCGGCTGCCCAACGGCCGATCTCCCATCGCCAGCATCAACACCTGCACGAACCGCCGATCATCCGCGCAGCGCTCGATCTCGGCAACCGCATGGCCCACGCTCTGCGGCGCCACCACGATCGAGGCGCGCAGGCGCGGCTCCGGATCAAGAAACTCCGCCACCACCCAGCGATTGACAGCCCGCGCGAACGCCGCCCCCATATCCTCGCTGAATGGCAATTGCGCGCCGAACAAACAATTGCAGATCGCAAACCGCAGGTCCCAGCGATCCAACACATCGCGCCGAATGGCGGCCAGGCTGCTCGGCGGCTTGCCGTCTGCGCGCCAATCCGCCCGCGCGCTGAAGGGCGAGCCCGGCGGATAGCTCGCCATCTCCATCAGACCAACCGCACGCTCCACCACTGCATCCGCCCAGTGCCCGTCCAGATGCGGCAGAAGTGCGGCCATGCTCGGCACCGCCGGATGAAGATCGCAATCAATCGCCCCGGCCAGCAGCCCCGCACTCTGTTCGACCTCGCTCAACGCCCCTGCTCCCCGCCTCGCCGAACGTCCAAAACCATGTTGCGTCTCTGCGTCAAAACGGACGGATCTTTCCTAAGCCCTCAAGTGTCGCGCCATCCAATCCGCCGTCTGCGGCCGATATTTGTAAGACCGATTATGCGCCACATGGTTCCCGTCAGGGATCAGAAGATACTCCGTCTCCCCCTTCGCCTCACGCACCAACGCCTCGGCATCCTCCGGCGGCGTCAACCGATCCAGCCCAGCCCCTACAACGAACAACGGGCAGGTGATTTTTTCTGCCACCCCACGCAGGCATAGCTCACCCGCCTTCACACGGCCTTCCTCAGCCGACGCACTATGGCTGCGCCGGATGAACGCATCGCGCGTCAGGCTCGGCATATTGTCCCACAACGCGCCCCAATCATACGGCCCGCACACCGCAACGCACGCCTTCAGCCGCGTCTCATACGCCACCGCGCGCGGCCCGTAATAGCCACCCAGACTGATGCCCCACATGCCGATCCGCGTCGCATCCAGATCATCCCGCGCCTCGATCCAGTCGCACACTGCCGCCGCCACCTCCTCGAAATACGGCTGAATCGGCAACTCATACTCCGCCTCGCCTTGCCCCGGCCCATCCACCGCCAAGATCGCCATGCCGCGATCAGTGTAGTTGGTCTGGAACGTCAGCAACTCCTCCTTCGTCGAGTCGAGCCCCATCGTCATGAACACCACCGGCGGCTTCTTCACGCCCACCGGCTTGCGCAGCAAACCCACCAGCGTGGTACCCTTGTAGGGGATCAGGACCCGCTCACCCGGCGGACTCAGATGGGGCAGGGCGAGTGTGAGACACTCCACCGCGTGTCCATGCGCCACACGATGCTGATCCATGTCCTGCACAAACAGATATTTCGCGAAATGATAGGTCGCCGCCGCCCGGCTGAGATGCTCAGCCGCACTGGCAAACTGCCGCTCGGCCAGCGCCGCCTTGCCCATTCCCTCATGAATGGCCGCCCGCGCCGACCAGGCCGCGCACCACTGGTCCCAATGCTCAAGCGAGCCCACCACATCCTGGAAGTCAGACGCATGCACACCATTGACGGTGAAGCGCGAGATGAAGCCGTGCGCGTGATGGATCCGCGGGTCCATGGAATGTCTCCCCAATGCCGCCGGGGATTGCCGACCCGGCCGTGAGCCCCCATTCTCCCGCGCAACCAAGGCGGCGTCCAGCCACCGGATGAGGAGTTGCCCAAGGGTGGACGCAGTCTCTCCCAATAGTGCCAGCCAGGCCCTGCTGCGGGTCGAGGATTCCCGCCTCCTGCGCGGGGCTGCGCGCTTTGTCGACGATGTCAGCCTCCCCGGCATGGCCATCGCCACCTTCCTGCGCAGCCCCGTCGCCCACGCCCGCCTGACCAGGCTCGACTGCACCGAGGCCCGCGCTCTCCCCGGCGTCATCGCCGTGCTCACCCACGCCGACCTGCGCGCGGTCATCACCAGCGACCGCATCCCACAGGCCCTTGCCGCCGGCGCGATCCGTTTCGATGTCGACCCACCCTATCTGGTGATCGACGAGGTTTGCTATGTCGGCGAGCCCATCGCATTGATCCTCGCCACCAGCCGCGCCATCGCCGAAGACGCCGCCGGCCTGATCGCCCTCGACTACGACATGCTGCCCATCGTCGCCGACCCGCGCGCAGGACTGGCCGAGGGTGCCCCGCCGGCACGGCTCGACTGCCCGAACAATCTCGTCGCCCGCACCGCTGTCCGTTACGGCGCGGTGGATGCCGCCTTCGCCGCCGCCACCTTGCGCATCAGCGACAGCCTGGTACTCGACAAAGGCGGCGGACACTCCATCGAGGCCCGCGGCATCGTCGCCCGCCTCGACACGAATGACGGCCTGCTGACGGTGTGGGACAGCACCCAGATGCCCCATCGCGCCCGCGCGCTGCTTGTCGCCAGCCTCGGTCTGCCGGAACACAGCATCCGCGTCATCGCGCCGGACGTCGGCGGCGGCTTCGGCCCCAAGGCTGTGTTCCACCCCGAGGAGCTGGTGATCCCCGCGGCCACCTTGCTGCTGGGCCTGCCGATCAAATGGATCGAAGACCGCTTCGAGAACTTCACCGCCGCCGCGCATGAACGCCGCCAATACTGGGACCTCGAGGCCGCCTTCTCCAGCGAGGGCCGCATGCTCGCCATCCGCGGCACGCTGCTGCACGATCACGGTGCGGCTACCCCATATGGCGTCGCACTGCCCTACAACGCGGTAACCAATGTCATCGGCCCCTACGCGCTCGAGAATTGCGACATCGACATCCAGCTCTGCCTCACCAACATGGCCCCCGCCGCGCCAACCCGCGGGGCAGGGCGCCCGCAGGGCATGCTGGCAATGGAACATCTCCTCGATCTGGCCGCGCAAAAATTGAATATCCGGCGCGACGAGATCCGCGCCCGCAACCTCATCCAGCCCACCCAGATGCCCTACAGCATCCCCATCGTCATGCGCGATGGCAGCACCATGACCTACGACAGCGGCGATTATCCGCAGTGCCAACGCCGTGCGCTGGAGGCCGCCGGCTGGGCTGACTTCCCCGCCCGCCAGCAGCAGGCCCGCGCAGAAGGCCGCTATCTGGGCCTCGGCCTCGCGAACTATGTCGAAGCCACCGGCCGTGGGCCGTTCGAAAGCGCCATCGTGCGCGTCGGCCCGTCCGGCGAAATCTGGATCGCCACCGGAGCGACCGCGCAGGGGCAGGGCACCCAGCACATGCTCGCCACCCTCGCTGCCCGCGCGTTGGGCGTCAGCCCCTTCGACATCTCCGTAGCCGCCGGCGACACCGCGGCAACCCCGCTGGGCCTCGGCGCCTTCGCAAGTCGTCAGGCGGTCACAGCGGGAAATGCGATGCATCAGGCCGCCGAGAGTGTCGCCGCGAAGGCCCGCCTGATCGCCGCCGACCGGCTGGAATGTTCGCCTGACGACGTCGAACTCGCCGACGGCATGGTCCGCATCAAGGGCGCCCCCGGCTCAGGACTCCGACTCGGCGAGGTCGCCCGGATCGCCAACGGCGCCCCTGGCTTCGCACTCCCCGCGAACCAGACCCCCGGCCTCTCGGCCGCCATCGACTACCAGCCCACCGGCCTAACCTACAGCAACGGCACCCATCTCGCCGAGCTGGAGATCGACATCCACACCGGCATGATCAGCATTCTTCGCTACGTCGTGGTGCATGATTGCGGCACCATCATCAATCCGGAGCTGGTCGAGGGCCAGGTGCGCGGCGCCGTCGTGCACGGCATCGGCGCCACCCTGTTCGAATGGATGCGCTTCGACGATCAGGCCCAACCCATGGCCGGAACCTATGCCGACTATCTGTTGCCGACCGCAGATGTGCTGCCCAACATCGAAATCCACCATATGCAGACACCATCTCCACTCAATCCGCTCGGCGTGAAGGGAGCCGCCGAGGCTGGCACCATCGGCGCGCCCGCCGCCCTCGTCTCGGCCATCGAGGATGCGTTGCGCCCCTTCAACGTCCGCATCGCCTCATTGCCGATTACGCCCGCCCTGCTGCTCGATCTGATCGACGCGGGAGCCACAGCATGAAACCTGTCGATTTCGCTTGGCATCTTCCAAAATCGGTGCCCGAAGCCGTCGCCCTGCTCGGTGCTCTGCCCAACGCCCGACTTCTCGCCGGCGGCCAGTCTCTGGTGCCGATGCTGAATTTCCGCATCGCCGCCCCTGACCATCTCATCGACCTCAACGCCATCGACGCATTGCGCTTCATCGAACTGCGCGGCGACATCCTGGCGATCGGTGCGATGACGACACAGCGTGACATCGAGCGCTCCGAACTCGTGCGCCAATATTGCCCGCTTCTGTCAGCCGCCATCGCCCATGTCGGCCATCAGCAGACCCGCAACCGCGGCACCATCGGCGGCAGCCTCTGCCATCTCGATCCGTCCGCGGAGTTGCCCGTCGTTGCCGCGGCACTCGATCCGATGCTGGTGATCGCCGGCGCCAACCGCGAACGCCGGCTGCGCTTCCGCTCTTTCCCCGCAGGTTATCTCAGCAACAGCCTGGTCCCGGGCGAGCTCGTCACATCGATCGAATTTCCCATCCTGCCCGAATGCGGCCGCGGCGCTTTCGTCGAGGTCGCCCGTCGCCCGGCAGACTTCGCCATCGTCGCCGTCGCTGCACAACTCGTCATGAACGGAACCCGCGTGCGCAGCGCCCGCATCGCCATCGGCGGCCTGGCCGCCTCGCCCATGCGCGTCGAAGACATCGAGGACATGATCATCGGCAAGGAGCTCGACGAAGCCTTCCTCGCCGGTGCCCACTCCTGCGCCGCGTCACTGCCAGCGGAAGGCGATAGCCTCAACCCCGCCCATTACCGCCAGCGCCTGGCCGGTGTTCTCACCCGGCGCGCGCTGGCTGGAGCAGCATGATGACCGAACATCTTGTCCGCCTGACCGTCAACGGCGTCGCGCGCGAAGGTCACGCAGAAGCGCGCATGCATCTTGCCGATTTCCTGCGCCAGCGCCTCGGCCTCACCGGCACCCATATCGGCTGCGAACACGGCGTCTGCGGCGCCTGCACCGTGCTGGTCGACGGCGCGACGGCGCGCGCCTGTCTGATGTTCGCCGTGCAGGCCAACGGCCACGCAGTGCAGACGATCGAGGGCGTCGCCACCCAGACCGGCCTGCACCCGTTGCAAGTTGCCCTGTCCCGCCATCATGGTTTGCAATGTGGCTACTGCACGCCCGGTGTGGTGATGACGCTGATGGAACTGCAACACGAGCGCGCGGGACAACAGATCACTGAGTCCGACGTGCGCACCGCGCTGTCTGGAAATCTGTGTCGATGCACAGGATACCAGGGGATGGTTGAGGCGGCGCTGGAAGTGATCAATGGCAAATAAGAATGATTCTTCTTTAAGGAAAGGAACCAAAAGACATTTGGAACTTTGATGCAGCTGTAACCAACGTGGGATAGCACTGGTATCCCACGCACAGCGTCACACCACTAAAACAAGCCAAAGTTTTTTGGTTCTTTTCAAAAAAGAAAAATCCCTTCCTTAGCTCTTGGCATCCAACAACCACCCAAACTTCTCCTTTGCCTTCTTCGCCACCGCCGCACTGGGCGCATTCGAGGGCGGAAACTTATCCCGCCAATGA
Source organism: uncultured Rhodospirillales bacterium (assembly GCA_903904805.1). GTDB lineage: Bacteria > Pseudomonadota > Alphaproteobacteria > Acetobacterales > Acetobacteraceae > CAIVDX01. The sequence continues at coordinate 1,539 of CAIVDX010000489.1, read as the reverse complement.
AACGGCCGGCACGCATTGATGACAGCCACGGAGTGCGTCATGTCCCGCGCCGCCCGTTTCTCCGGCGTCAACACCGGATCGGCCGGAGAATCCCAGCTCCCCTCGATGAACTGGATCGATTGTTTCGGCTCAGTGCGCGTGAGCATCGCCCACATCAGCTGCTCCAGATCCGTCACATCAACATCGTCATCGACCACAACAACATATTTCGACGCATAGGCCGCCGCGCCACATTGCGCGGCAATCATCCCCGCCTGCACCGCATGGCCGGGATAGCGTTGCTTGATCGACACGCCATGCAACATGCGCGAGCCGCCCACCTCATGGCACCACACCTTCTGCACTTCGGGCACACCGGCCGCCACCATGTTCTGCTTCACCATCGCCGAACGCATCACCGCGCGGTAGCGCGCCATTTCATCCGGCCCCGCTCCCATCGGCGGCACACCCAGCAGGATCGGCTCGTTACGATAATAGATCGCCTTGATGTCCAGCACATGCACCTGCGAAGCCCCGCCGGCATAATGCCCGGTCCACTCGCCAAACGGCCCCTCGGTCTCACGCCGCTCCGGCGAGACATAACCCTCCAAAACGATTTCCGCATTGGCCGGGAAGGGAAGTCCGGTCACCTTGCCGGTCACCATCTCCACCGGCCGCCCGCGCATCCCGCCGATGATGTCGAGCTCGAACACGCCATAGGGCGCCTCGGTGCCGCCATAGAAAAAGGCCAGCGGATCGCCGCCCAGCACCATCACCAGCGGCATCTTCTCGCCACGCGCGAAATATTTTTCCCGATGGATCTGCCCGTGATGCCCCGCCGCCATCAGCACGCCGACGGATTTTGCATCATGCACCTGCGCGCGATAGGCGCCGGCATTCAGCCACCCCTCATCCGGATCGCGCGTGATCGAGTAGGTGCCGGTGCCGATGTAGCGCCCGCCATCCTTCTCGTGCCAGACCGGGGCGGGGAACTTCTCCACATCCACATCATCGCCGAGCATGATGTTCTCGAACACCGGCCCGCTCTCCACCATGACATGCGGCAGAATTTTTGGCTGCGTCAGATAGGCCTCGCGGAACCCATTCGAGAGGTCCCATTTGTCGGTGCCAGCGGGAAAACCAAACGTCGGCGCGCGCCGCTGCCCGGCAAACATGTTCAGCAGCAGCCGAAACCCCTTCGGGCAGCCCTGGATATCCTCGAACACCACGCAGGGACCATTCTCCGCCCGCAACACCGCCTCGGCGGCCAGGCCGATATCCTCCTGCCAACTCGCCCCCAGCACATGCTTCACCTCGCCCAACGACTCGGCGATGGCCAGCCACTCGCGCAGATCGTCATAGTCGATATGCGGTGCGGAATTGCTGCGGTCTGTCATGATCGTTGTCCTCCCCTGCGGCCCCCGTCATTGCGAGGTGATCGCCCCCACCCTAACATCGTTATCTGAAAATGGCAGAGGCACCCGGACCAGGCGGTCAAAAATCATGGTGCGCGGGAGGAACGGCAGTGGCGGATGTGGAATACGACTATGTGATCGTCGG
>CAIVDX010000488.1 GCA_903904805.1 uncultured Rhodospirillales bacterium | reverse complement strand
TCCACCCGCAGCACCTGGCCGGTCACGAATTCGCCCATCGGACCCGCGAACAGCGCCACCGCGCGCGCGACCTCATCCACCAACGCGATGCGTTCCAGCGTGCCTTCGGTCTTCAACCGGTTGGGGTCCACGGTTCGGGTGTTCAGGAACCGCCCGGTGCGGGTGTCACCCGGAGCGATGCTGTTGGCGGTCACGTTGAAGGGCCGCAGTTGCGCCGCGAGGCACCGCGTGTAGTGGATGGCGCCGGCCTTGGACGTCGCGTAAATCGCCCCGTTGGTGCGCCCTCCATAGGCGGCGATGGAACTGATAGTGACGATCCGCCCCGCTTTTCGGTCCATCATCCCGCGCGCCACGACCTGGCATACGAAAATGGTGCTGAGAAGGTTTCGTTCCAACACCGAGCGGACGTCTTCCTCCTTCACCATGATGGCGTCGTTCGGGTCGGGCTTGCCGCCGGCCGCCGCGATGTCGCCGCCGGCGTTGTGGACCAGCACGTGCAACGGGCCGAGGGTTTCGGCCGTGGCGACGACCCGCTCCACATGGTCCATGCGGGTGAGGTCACCGAGCACCGGGATGGTGCGGACGTTATACCGGGCTGCGATCTGGGCGGCGGTGTCGGTCAGGGTGGTGCCTTCGCCGTATTCCGCGGGCCCGTTCTCCCGCATGCCGTGGATCGCGAGGTCGCAGCCGAGGCCGGCCAGGGTTTCGGCGAAGGCACGCCCAAGGCCGCGGCCGGCGCCGGTGACGAGGGCGACTTTGCCTTGCAGCGGGCGGTCGGGCATGCGGGCGGGTCCTCACGGCAAAGGCGAACTGTTCGCCCGCCGTGAGGGACCTGTCAAACCGCGCCGCGTGCTAAACCCCAGTGTACTTCCATATTTTGCCCGTATCATGAAGCTGGTAAAGATTTCCACCAGCCGCCGCGATATGTTTGGTCGCCGTATTGTTGTCCAACTCGCGCCAGCCGGTGATGGGCGGGCCGATGTATTTCCAGATTTTACCGGTGTTGTGCAGTTGGTAAAGCCGGTCGCCGTCGGCCGCGATGTCGATGGAGGCGGGGTTGCTATCGATCTCCAACCATCCGGTCATCGGCGGGCCGATATATTTCCAGATTTTGCCGGTGTTGTGGAGCTGATACAAATGCCCGCCGGATGCGGCGATTTTCTTGGTCGCGGCGTTGTTGTCCAACTCCTGCCAGCCGGTCAGCGGCGTGCCGGTGTAGCGCCAGACCTTGCCGGTGTTGTGCAGTTGGTATAAGTTGTTGCCGTCGGCCACGATGTCGACGGTCGCGGGGTTGTTGTCCAGCTCCTGCCAGCCGGTGATGGGCGGGCCGACATATTTCCAGATCTTGCCGGTATTGTGCAGTTGATAGAGATGACCGCCCGAAGCCACGATCTTCTTTGTGGCGGGATTGGTATCGAGTTCCTGCCAGCCGGTGATCGGCGGACCGACATACTTCCAGACTTTGCCCGTGTTGTGCAACTGATACAGGTCGTTGCCGTCCGCCGCGATATCGATGGTCGCGGGATTGGTATCCAATTCCTGCCAGCCGGTGATGGGCGGGCCCACGTATTTCCACACCTTGCCCGTGTTATGCCGTTGATACAGGTTGTTGCCGCCCGCGACGATTTCGACCGAGGCCGCGTTGGTGTCCAACTCCTGCCAGAACGAGTTGTCGAAAATCGGAAACGGATTGTCCGGATTCGCTCCGGGGATGGCGGTTGTTCCGGGGTATGTGTCGTCGAGCAATTTTTTGAACGCCGGGAACGGGTCGCTGGCGACCCCGGTCAAATTCTTGAACACGCCGGACAGCTCCGAGGCCGCGCCCGCGACGATGCTATTGATGCTGAAACCCATCTGTGTGTGCAGATAGTAGATGAACAGGATCGCGCAGCCCGTCTTGGCGTCGATTCCATGATCCAACGGATCGATGTTGTTGACGTAATCGGCGCGTGGGCTTGTCATCCAGCTATTGGCCAGCGCGAAGCCCGGTTCGGTGACTCCCAACCCGTTGGCGATCAGAAACTGGCCGGCGAGAAACCGCGACAATCCCTCCCCCGCGCTGCCTTCGTTACCCGCACCGAACCAGCCTTTGTTCTGTGCCAGCATGAACATTTCGGTGACTTCGGAGACCAGCAGATAGCGCACCAGCGCGACCGACGACCCGTCGCCGGGCGTCAGCCGAATGGGCGGTCCCCAACCGGCGCTGGCGTAGGGGCCGGGGCTGATGTTCACCGTGATCGGCGTGGCGACGGTCAGGGCGATTCCGCCAAACCACCCCGCTATCAGATTGTAGTCCGCCTCGCAGACCGCGATCAGAGCGTTCGCCCGGTCGCGGCCATTCGCCGCGGTGAGCGAGTCGTCGTATTGAATGCGGTAATGAGTGGTAGCGCCACCATTCGTAAGGCCTGTGGTCACGAGCGTCATGATACCCTCCATCGGTCCTTTGGAACGTTACTACCAGACTATATATCGAATTACAATATCAGAATTGTCAGGGTATGGGTAAGGGCCATAACTTAATCGTGAGCCGCCTAAGCACGGCGGGATGAAGGGTTGCGCCTCACACCGGCCAGCACACGCGGCCAACGCCGACCATCCTTCGGGACCCGACAGCCCGGGATGCGCCCCGGCCGGAATCAGCCTCTCCAGCATTTCGACACTTGATTCATCCGGCGCGTCCGGTCAAACTTTTGTCATGAACCAGCCGATCAGCCTGAGCAGCGTCCGAGACGACACGCTCTGGGCGGTGGTGGCCTCGATCGGGCGCACCCACCGCGTCGCCGAAATATTCCCCAACCGACAGGCCGCGATGGCGGACCGAGCGTGGCGGGAACAGCAGGTTATGGCTTATGCGGGGTTTCTGAGTAGGTCCCGGCAGCCGGCGCCCAACTACAGCATCCGGCCGATCAGGCGAGCGGAGTTGCCGCGGTCGTGGCGGCCGCTTCCCGCGCTAGGGTTCCTGCACGGGAAGCTGATGTAGTCAGCGGTCCGCTCTCTCGTCACCCCCGGGGCTTGACCCGAGGGTAACGTTGAGGGGCGAAGGCTACCCGTCTTCGCGCATGTCCTTGAACACCTCGACCGCGGTCAGCATGGCCTCGCGGACCAGCGGGGCACCGACGTAGCCGGCGAGGTGCAGCAACGCCTCGGACAATTCGTCCTCGGTCCAGCCTTGATTGCGGGCGAAGCGCAGGTGCAGCACTAGCTCGGGCGCACGGCCCGTCGCGGCGTCGGAGATCACGCAGATCATCGCGCGCGTCTTCAGGTCCAGGCCCGGCCGGGTCCACAGCGTGCCGAAGATGCATTCCTGCGTCACTTCGGCGAATTTCTGCATGATTGGGTCTTGGTAGACGGAGCTGTCCAGTTTGGCGGCATACGCCTCGCCCATCAGCTTGCGGCGCATCGCCTGTCCCCGGGCGCGGCGGTTGTCTTCAGCCATATTCGCTTCTTCCCTTCGGTTTAGAGTTCGACCACCACGTAGTCGTTCTCGATGGTGATGGGCACAGTTTCCGCCACGAAG
>CAIVDX010000487.1 GCA_903904805.1 uncultured Rhodospirillales bacterium | reverse complement strand
CGGCGGCGGCGGCTCGGGTGGGGTCACGTCGGGCGGTGGCGTGTCGGGCGGTGGCGGTGGGGTCTCGGGCGGCGGCGCCTCCTGCTGGACAGGCGGTGGTGGTTGCTCGGGCGTCGGCACTGACTGTTCAGGCTGGGGCGGGGCGGGTGGTGTTGGCTCGGCGGGCGGCTCGAAGAGGGTGATGCTCACGTCCTGCTCGACCGGTGGCTGTTTTGGGGTCAGATCGACCCGCGGCAGCAGCAACAGGATCACCACGGCAGTGATCGCCAGCGCGGTGCCGTTGGTTGTGAGCGAGAGACGATCCTGCAGAAGCGACATTGCCGAGCCTCAGGCACGCAGGTGGCGCATGTGCCACGGAATTGTAACAAATGCTCTCAAGATCGTGGCGCGCACGAGAAATCTTCCCACGAAAATCCAACCACACCGTTTTGCTGGATCGGCCGCGGAGATGAAAATGAAACTTCGAGGACGCTCCGATGTCGGTTTCATGAAGGCGCAGACTGGGGTGATGGGAATGCACCTCGACCAAAGCGGTTTGGAAAATGCATGAAATATTCATAAAAATCTCGCTGCGCTCGTTACAATCCGCAATTAGTCGACGGTTTTGCGAATTTCTCGGCTGTGCGATGGATTGCCGGTAAACTTTACGTTACCCATCGCGCCACGGCACGACAAACCAGAAAACATGTCCAAGGGGTAAGAGATGACCGATACGCTCGCCGCGCTCGTCACGGCAACACAGGGCCAATCCTTCACCGGCCTGTATGGCGGCCCTGTCGGCGGCACCATCGGCACCGACACCACGGCCCATGCCTGGATCACCAACAGCCAGAACCAGTTTGTTCTTGCCGACGCGCTGATCAGCGCGAGCGCGAGCGGCCACACCAGCACCCCGACCGCCGCGGCCATCGACCAGGCGGCCAACGCCATCCTGGGCGCCGAGTGGCTCAATGACTACAATACGATGCTCGCCGGTCATGGCGCCAGCCTCACGCTGGAGCAGCGCCTCGAGGGCAATGAGGAAGCCATCTTCCTCAATACCGGCCTGAATACCCTGTCCGCCACGCAGCAGGGCATCGATCGCATGGATATTCAGCGCGAGTTCGATGCGCTGGGCGCTGCGATCAGCATCACCCAGGCGACGCTGGGCATCACCATCTCCACCTTCACCCAGCAGAGCTACATCGAGGTGGAGAACACGCTGCAGGGCAACAACACGCTGGAGGAATTGGCGCTGCAGGGCCACGGCCTCAACAGCCCGCCGTCCTCGATCTATCGCGGCTACACCAACGACATCCAGAACGCGGTCGACAACAAGACGCTGTTCATCGGTGGCGGTGTGGATGATGGCGAGAAGGCCATCGCGGACCTGATGGACGACGCCATCATGACCCATGTGCCGTTCAATGCCGTGGCGCAGAATGGCGAACTGATCCAGCTGAATCAGAACGGCAACCGCGAGAGCACGCTCGCCCAGGCCGTGCAGCTGATCAACCAGGGCACCCACCAGGTGTTCCTCGCTGGCGACTTCGCCAAGCTGGGCGGCGCGACCTCCGGCCCGGTGATGACCATCACCGACACGGTGGCGAGCAGCGCGGACTTCGTGGCCTCGGCCGCCACCGGCACCGAGTACACATTGTTCGGCCTGGTGGTCTCCACCAAAATCAACGACGCGACGGTGATCGATGGCGTGACGGACGTGACCCCGCATGACTGGGTGGCGGACGCGACCGGCCTCTACCACACCACCGAATCCGACGCGCAGCTCGCCGCGGAGTGGCTGCACTACTACAAGGTGATGCAGGCCGGCGGGGCCGCGGGCCTGACCGAATGGCAGCGCGCCGAGGGCAACGCCGAGGCGGTGTTCCTCAACACCTCCATCAGCGCGACCAGCACCAACAGCAAGCTCGAGGCGGCGCTGCGGGCGAACGAGTACCGCGATCGCCAGGATGCGCAGCGTGAGATCGATGCCATTGCCGGCGCGATGAAGATCGACCAGGTGAAACTCGGCATTTCGGCCAGCGCCGACTTCACCAATGCCAGCTATCTGCAGCTGGGCCGCACGCTGCAGAACAGCGCGCTGCTGGAGCAGCTGGGCATCCAGGGGCATGGGCTGAACAACGCGCCGTCGAAGGAATATGCCGGCTACACCAACGACTTCCAGCATAACAGCGACAACAGCACGATCTTCATCGGCGGCGGTGTGGATAATGGCGACAAGGCGATCACCGACCTGTTCGACGACTCGGTGATGACCCACCTGCTGTTCCCGACCGTTTGGCAGTGCGGCCAGTTCATCCAGCTGAACCAGAACGCGGCGCGTGAGGACACTCTGGCCAACGCGGTCAGTCTGGCCAACCAAACCGATTTTGATCAGGTGTTCGTGAAGGCCGACTTTGTGAAGGCTTCCTCGGGTATCAAGACCGGCGGGCCAGTGGTGAAGGTGAAAGCCTGATCCCAGCCAACGGCAAAAATAAGGGCCGGTGGATCGCTCCCCCGGCCCATTTTTTGCCTGAATGACGCTGCCCTATTTGGGCGTCAGCACCATGATCATCTGGCGGTTTTCCATGCGGGGCATCTGCTCCACCTTGGTCACCGGGTCCATCTCGGCGCGGATGCGCTCCAGCACCTTCATGCCGATGTCCTGGTGGGCCATCTCGCGGCCGCGGAAGCGCAGCGTGACCTTCACCTTGTCACCCTCATCGATGAACGACTTCATGGCGCGCATCTTCACCTGATAGTCGTTCTCATCAATGTTCGGGCGAACCTTGATTTCCTTGATCTCGATAACTTTCTGCTTCTTCTTGGCTTCGTTCTTTTTCTTTTGTTGTTCGTATTTGAACTTGCCGTAGTCAAGAATCTTGCAGACTGGCGGATCGGCGTTCGGGCTGATCTCGACCAGATCGAGGCCCACGGCGAATGCGCGGGCGACACCATCACGGGCGCTCACCACACCGACCATCTCGCCATCCTGGTCGATCAGGCGGACTGTGGGAACGCGGATATCCTCATTGACGCGGGGCCCGTCTTTCGCGGGCGGGGCCGTCATCGGTCCTCTGGCTATTGTGGTCTCCTGTAGTTGTTATACCAAAGCACCCGTCGTTCCCAACCTTGAACAAGGTCGGCACGCGCCGGTTGCCGGCGCAGTCTTGCCGCGCCGGGGTGTAATTATCAAGCAATCATCGCAGGTGGGTGGCGCGCGCTCAGCGGAGGTCAGCCACGGAGATCGGGCGGCGTCGCCTCGGCCCGCAAGGCCGCCACGGCGTCTGCCAGGCTCATCGCCTCGTTCCGGTCGCTGCCCAGCCGGCGCAGCGACACGGTCCGCTCCTCGGCCTCGCGACGGCCGACCACCACGATCACAGGCACGTGCTGCAGGCTGTGCTCGCGCACCTTGGCGTTGATCTTCTCGTTGCGCAGGTCGGCCTTCACCGCCACCCCGACCGCCTCCAGGGCGGCCACGACCTCCAGCGCATACTCGTTGGCGTCCGACACGATCGGCGCGACCACCGCCTGCACCGGCGCCATCCAGAACGGGAACCGGCCGGCATGCTGCTCGATCAGGATACCCAGAAAGCGCTCGAAGCTGCCCAGAATCGCCCGGTGCAGCATCACCGGGCGGCGCCGGGTGCCGTCCTCGGCCACATATTCGGCGCCCAGACGCTCCGGCAGCACGAAATCGACCTGGATGGTGCCGCACTGCCAGTCGCGCCCGATGGCATCGCGCAGCACGAACTCCAGCTTCGGGCCGTAAAAGGCGCCCTCGCCGGGGTTCAGCACATAGTCCACACCGGCCTGGGCGCAGGCCTCGCGCAAGGCGCCCTCGGCCCGGTCCCAGGTCTCATCGCTGCCCGCCCGCGTCGGCGGGCGATCGGAGAACTTCACGCTGAAGCCCTCGAAGCCCAAATGCAGATAGACAGAGCGCAGCAGCTCCACGAAAGCGGCCGTCTCCGCGGCGATCTGCTCTTCCATGCAGAAGATGTGCGCATCGTCCTGCGTGAACGCCCGCACCCGCATGATGCCGTGCAGCGCGCCCGAGGGCTCATAGCGGTGGCAGGCGCCGAACTCCGCCATGCGCAGCGGCAGCTCGCGATAGCTGCGCAGCGTGTGGTTGAAGATCTGCACATGGCAGGGACAGTTCATCGGCTTCAGCGCGAAGATGCGCGCCTTGGGGTCAGCGACGAATTCCTGCAGGCCTTCGATATTTTCCGCCAGGTACATGCCGTCGCGGAAT
>CAIVDX010000486.1 GCA_903904805.1 uncultured Rhodospirillales bacterium | reverse complement strand
GGCTGGGAACTGCGCATGCATCCATCCACCAAACGTACCGCGACCATCGGCGGCTTTGTCGCCGGCGGTTCTGGTGGTGTGGGCTCGATCACCTATGGTGGCCTGCTTGATCCCGGCAACATCATCGCCGCGCGCGTGGTGACCGCCGAGGCCGCGCCACGCATCCTCGAATTGCGGGGCGCGGACGTCGCCAAGATCGGTCATGCCTATGGTACGACTGGCATCATCACCGCGCTGGAGATGGCCACTGCACCCTCGTGGGATTGGGTCGATGCGGTGGTGGCGTTCGACGATCTCTATGGCGCGCTCGCCGCTGGTCTGGCGCTGGGCGAGGCCGATGGCATTCTCAAAAAGCTTGTCACTGTGATCGAATCACCGTTGCCGATATATTTCCGAGGCCTCAGCGAGATGTGCCCTGAGGGCGCGGCGCTTGTACTGTGCATGATCGCTTCTCCGGCGATCGAGGCCTTTGCCCAGCTGATGGCATCGCGCGGCGGGCGGATCACGCATCAGGTTCCCTCGCGGGAGGGCGCGGGGCACACGCCGATTTACGAATATACCTGGAACCATACCACGCTGAACGTGCTGCGTACCGACAAGACCATCACCTATCTGCAGAGCATGTTTCCCCCCGATGGCATTGCTGAGCGCGTGCGCGGCTTGAAGGAGATGTTCGGCGGTGAGTTGCTGCATCATTTCGAAATCATTCGATTTCGTGGCCGTGTGACCGCCAGCGGGTTGCCGATTCTCCGCTACAGCAACGAGGCGCGGTTGAATGAGATCATTCGGCTCTGGGAGGAGTCGGGGATCAGCATCGCCAATCCGCATGTTGTCACGCTCGAGGATGGCAGCAGCCATAAGAAGGCGAATGTTGATCAGTTGGGGTTTAAGATCGAGGTGGACCCGACAGGCATCCTGAATCCGGGCAAAATGAGGAGCTTTGTCAGGCCAGGGGCGCTGCCCGTAGAGCCGGCTGGGGGGTAGACCCCCCAAGCGGGCGCTGGGCTGAGCCCTGGCCTTAAGCGTAGGCCTTGGTAACCTCCTCCTCGCCATTCTCCTTGAGCAACTCCAGCAAGCGCTTGCGCATGATCATTCCCGGCCGGTCCGATGGCATATGGAATTCGATCTTGCGGGCCACATCGAGGATCGCATCCGGGCTGGTGGATTCGAGAATTTCCCGATCTTCGGCAATCACTGCGGCGTCCCAGTCGATCAGCTTCTGTGTGCTGCACTGCTCTTCGGTGTCGTTGCGATAGAGCAGTTGGACCAGTTGGATGTTCTCGTCATCGATCGGTGTGGCGCAGTTGATGATAACGTGGCGGATGCCCGATGGGTATTCGATGTCGAGCCGGCGGCAGAACGGCATATACCAGTGATTGCGCATGGTGCGTACGGTTTCGGGATCGGTGGTGCCTGTCACTTCATAGGCAATCGGGGGATTGAGAATCTTCACCACCGTGGTGGCGAAGAATCCGTAATCGGTTTCCTCGATGTCGTAGCGCTCCGGCTTCGGTGCGTTCAGATTGCCGAAGGTGCCTTTGTGCACGAAGGAAAAATGGGAATTGTCAAAACTGTTCTCCATCAGGCGCAGAGGGGCGGTGTGCCAGACATCGTAGAACTGGAAGATGCGGCGCCAGCCTTCGGCGCCGTCTTCCTCGACATCGATGATCGGTGCGAGCGGCTCATCGAGGCAGACCCACACATAGCCGAATCGCTCCGCGGCATGGAACGATTTCACCTTGTAGTTGGGCGTGGGTGTCTCGACCGAGAATTGCGGAATGCGGGCGAGCTTGCCGGTGCCGTCATAGGTCCAGCCGTGATAGCCGCAGGTGATCTCGCCATTGTCCACCCAGCCCTTGGAGAGCTTGGCGGTGCGATGGCAGCAGCGATCCTCGAGGGCCGCGGGCTTACCGTCCTTGCCGAGAAACAGCACGATGTTTTCGCCCATCAGCGTGAATGCCTTCGGGCCGGAGGCGATGCTGTCGACCCGGACGGTGGCGTACCAAAACCGGCGCAGTGTCTTTTGCTTAGTGGTCAGCATGTGAAGTTTCCTTGCGGGATCATACGGCCTTTTGAGGGGCAGGAATGGCTGAGTGTGGCACGCCGGCAGGCCAGGCGTGAAGCGCGATCATGTTTCGCCCTTCAGCGCGCTCTCGTGCCAGTGGCCGAGCAAAGCCTGCTGCAGCAGGATCATCGCGGCGAACAGCACCACGCCGGTGATGGTGATCAGGAACAGGGCGGCGAACATGCGCGGGATATCGAGCTGGAAGCCGGATTGCAGAATTTCGTAGGCCAGCCCAGCACTGCGCCCGCCGGTGCCGGCGACGAACTCCGCGACCACGGCGCCGATCAGCGCGAGGCCGGAGGAGATGCGCATGCCCGCCATGAAGAAGGGCAGGGCTGAGGGGATGCGCAGGCGAAGCAACGTCTCGGCACGGCCGACCTTGTTCATGCGAAAATAACTGAGCAGGCCTGGATCGATGCTGCGCAGCCCGATGGTGGTGTTGGAGATGATTGGAAAGATCGCCACCACTGTGGCGCACAGGGTGAGCGCGACCGGGGTGTTCTTCACCAGGATGATGATCAGCGGGGCCACCGCCACGATCGGTGTGACCTGGAGCAGCACCGCATAGGGCAGCAGGCTCAGTTCGATCGCGCGGCTCTGCACGAAGAGGAAGGCGGTGAGGCTGCCGAGGATCACAGCCAGAGCGAAGGCCTGGAAGGTGATGCGCAGCGTGCTCCACAGAGCGTGCAGCAATGTCGGGTAGTCCGCCAGGAAGGCGTGCAGGATCGCCGAGGGGGCGGGGAACAGATAAGGCGGCACCTCGAAATAATCGCACAGGAATTCCCACAGCCCGATCAGCGCAACGCCGACGGCGAGCGGTGCGACCACCGGCCAGAACCAGGGCCGTTCGACCAGCGGCGGGCTCATGCGCTGACCTTGCGGCTGGCGAAGGAGGCTTCGGTCAGCACGCTCGACAGATCGCGGCAGAGGCTGGCAAAGCGCTCGCTGTCGCGAAAATTCTCGTCGCGCGGGAAGGGTTCATCGACGGTGAATTCGGTGAATACGCGGCCTGGATTCGCTGCCATCACCACGATCCGGCTGGACAGGAACACCGCCTCATATATCGAGTGGGTGACGAACACCGTGGTGAGCTGACGTTCCCAGGACAGGCGCACCAGATCCTCATCCAGACGGTTGCGGGTGAATTCATCGAGTGCGCCGAATGGTTCGTCCATCAGCAGCAGATCGGGTTCGGTGACCATCGCACGCGCGATGGAAACCCGCATCTTCATTCCGCCCGAGAGTTGGCGCGGATAGGAGCGCGCGGCGGGCAGCAGATCGACCTGCGCCAGCGCGGTCTGCACACGCTGTTCGGCCTCGGCGCGCGGCACCCGCAGGAAGTCGAGCGGCAGCCGCACATTGCGCGCCACGCGTGCCCAGGGCATCAGCGTGGGTTCCTGGAAGACGAAGGCGAGTTGGCGGCCATCCTTGCCGACATCGTCGAAGGCGCCGCGCCACCAAAGGATCTTGCCGTCGCTGGGTTCGATCAGGTTGGCGATCAGCTTGAGCAGCGTGCTCTTGCCGCAGCCGGACGGGCCGATCAGCGAGACGAACTCGCCGCGGCCAACCGCCAGATCGATGGGCGCCAGGCCGCGAAAGCCATTGGCGAAGACCTTTTCGGCGGAGAGGATTTCGACGATCGGCTCAGCCACCGCGAGGCGGGCGGCCGAACCGACCAGCGGGTCTGACATCGAGTCTGGGGCGACCAGATTCATCCCATCATCACGCCGAGCTTGTCGACATATTTCAGGGTGAAGGCCTTCTTGTAGTCGGTGGTTTCCTTCAGCAGGCCGCCGGCGACGAGAAAGTCGCGGGTGGCTTTCCAGCGTGCGTCGGTCATGATGCCAACGCCCATCGTGGCGGCGTCGCCGCGGTTGCAGGCATGGTGCTCGCGCAGCCAAGTGCGGGCGAACTCGATGCGGTCGTCGGTCATCTTCGGGTTGTCGGTCTTGATGAGCGTGTTCGCGGCGGTGGCGTCCTCGGTGAGGTAGCTGCGCCAGCCTTCCATCGAGGCTTTCACGAAGGCCGCGACCACATCGGAGTTTTTCTGCACCATCGGGGTGGTGGTGATGATGGTGGAGCCGTAGGGCGGATAGCCGTCGTCGGCCATCAGGAAGAATTTCACGCCGCCGGGCAGGTTCATCGTCTTCATCATTGCCGCGGCCTCGAAGGGTTCCGAGGAGGCGTAGCCCTGCACCGAGAGCTCCTTGTCGATCAGGAAAGGCTGCAGGTTGAAGGTGTAGGGGCCGGCCTGGTCCTGGCTGTAGCCGAAGCGATTCTTCAGCCAGGGCCAGAAGGTTTGATAGGAGGAGTTGGCGATCAGAATCTTTTTTCCCTTCAGCTCGGCGAGGGAATTGACGTTGTCGTGCGTCATGATCCCCTGCAGGTCGAACTGAAACGACGCACCGACGGTGACGACGGGCAGGTTGTTCTCGATGCTTTTGAGCATCTGGATGTCGTAGCCCATCACCAGGTCGGCATCGCCGCCGGTGAGAAGCTGCATGCCGTTCACCTGTGGGCCGCCCATTTTGATGGTGACGTCGAGCCCGGCCTTTTTGT
>CAIVDX010000485.1 GCA_903904805.1 uncultured Rhodospirillales bacterium | reverse complement strand
CGTTGCGTGATTCTGGAATGGCGGGAGGTACCCGCCATGGCCGACTTTTTCCTACTGACGAAGGCGCAGATGCGCCGGATTGAACCCTATTTCCCGCTTTCACACGGTAAGCCACGGGTCGACGATCGGCGGGTGATCAGCAAGCTGTAGGGTGCAATGCGGCTTCGCATTGCACCGCTGTTTCAAGCCACAACAGATGAATCCGGTGATGGTGGAAACCGCCAGCCGCAACAGCCCCTCGTCTTGCGACAATCGCCCTAAAACATAACCCCCACACCCTTCCGCCGGATCACGTTCAACAACGCCAGCGCCGCCCCCTTCGGCTGCTTCACCCCTCGCCCCCACCGCTCCAAAGCCTTTTTGCCCCTCTCTTTCAAGAAAAGAACATTATCCTAGGACTTTTATCTTGCGGCAGAACCGATTTCCGGCGAAACTGCCGCCATGCCCTCAGCCTCCCCCCTCCCCGAGCCCACCATCTCGCCCGAGCAAGCGGCCGACAACGCCCGCCACGGCGCTGATCTCGTGCGCGATCTGATGGACAAGGCGCATGACATCGCCTCGCTGATCCACCAGGAGGCGGTCGCCACCGCCATCCAGAACAACAACGAACCCGATTTTCCGCGCAAGGGTCGCTACACCAAGGTCGCCGATTTCGCCGCGCCCTTTGACCGCATGGTGCGCTGTGTGCGCCGCTGCGTCCGCCTGCTCGATTATCTCGCCACGCCCAGGCCAAGCCCGCAGGATCGCGCGGCGGCATCGCAAAAGCGCAGTGCCAAGCCCAAACAAACACCAGGCCTGTTCGAGCGCCCGGTAAACCAACTCACCGATGCCGAGCTGCTCGAGCGCATGGTCCGCGAAAAATACCCCGAGCCGCTCGACCCGCTCGACGGCATTGACGACGATCTGCACGACATCCGCCCCAACCGCCCCATCGCCGACCTGATCGCCGACATCTTCGCCGATTTCGGCATGGACCCGCCCACCCATCTCGAACGCTGGTCGCCCGCCACCATCGACAACATCATCCACGCCGCCGGCGGCCCGTCACTCAGGCGCCTCGACATCACCCGCAACGGCCCACCACCCAGGCCCCCGGCCGCCGAGGACGAAAATCCGCCCGAGCCGGACTATCCGCTGCAATTGTAGCGCGCGTCACGGCCCGCTTGGGCCGCGCCGTCCATGGCACAACCGATCAGTGACGAGCAGGCAGCCGCGCGATCATTGCGTCGCGGGCACCACCGCGGCCGCGCTCTGCCCGGTGCGCCGCAGCGCGTCGGCCACGAAGCCCGACGCCTTCATCGCCTCAATGAACGCCGCCACATAGGCCGCCCCCGCCGCGTGCCCGCGCGGCGTGGCCATCGCCTGCTCCACCACCATGAACCGACCCGGCAGCACCCGCACATCGGCGCTGTCGCGCGCGACCGCGTCGAGCGGACTGCGCAGCCCGCCCACCACGTCCACCGTCCCGGCGCGCAGCGAGGCGATGTTCACCGCCACGTTGCGCTCGCGCACCAGGCTGGCCGCATGCAGCGCGCGGGTCAGATACAGATCATAGCCACTGCCCACCGCCACACCCACCCGCACGCCCGGCCGATCCACCTGATCACTCGCCGTATAGGCCGATGCGGACGGCACCAGATAAGACCCTTCGATCACCACATAAGGCGGGCTGAATGTGATGGTGGTCGCGCGCTTCGGGTCGATCGCCAGAAACCCCACATCCCACACGTTCCGCTCCGCCGCATCCGTCACCTCGCCGGCTTCCCTGAACACCACAAGATCGACCGGCACGCCCAGACGCTGCCCAAGGGCGGCGGCCAACTCCACCGACACCCCGGTCGGTGCCGCATGCTCGTCCG
>CAIVDX010000484.1 GCA_903904805.1 uncultured Rhodospirillales bacterium | reverse complement strand
GACGAGCTGTGGAGCTGCACCCTGCCCAACGAGACCACTCGGCCCGATGGCATGACCCGCCTGGTGTCGCGGCATTCCGGCATCACAGGCCTGGTGCTGGGCTATCTCGCCGCGGTCATCGTGCTCAGCCCGTTCCTTATCGTGCTGTATCGGCTCTGCGTCTTCCACACCGTTCCGTACGACGATTACGCCCCCTTTCTGCTCTGGCTCGCCGGCAGCGATCAGGGGCGACTGCCCGACTCGCCCTATGTCTATCGGCTTGGCGCGATGATTCTGGCCTGGCCGGTCTACCGCCTTGTCCCGCCAGTCGGGTTCACCAACCTGCCGCCCGACACGCCGGCGCAATGGCTGCGCGCGACGCTGGCGATCAACCTGATCAGCTATCTCGCCCTCGTCGGGGCTGCCGCCGTCACCTGTCAGACGGCCGTGCGGGGCTGCCGGCTCGCTCCGAGCCAGGGGCTCATCGCCGGCATGCTTGTCTTCATCCTGGGCTGGTTCACCGGGATCGAGGCGATCGATGGCGTGTCCCTGCTGTTGATCACGCTGGGCATCGCCTGGGTGATGCAGCCGCTCCCGTTCGCGCTGCTCGCTGCCCTGTCCGTGGGCATCAATGAGAAGGTGGCTCTCGTGCTGGCCATCTGGCTCGCCGTGCGCATGCTGCTGGTGCCCGCCGACCGCGCCCGTCTCGGGTGGCCGGCCGCCGTCGCCGCGATGGCGGTGGTGGCCTATTTCGCGCTGGTCGCCACCCTGCGCATGCCCGGCAATGAATATCAGACCAATGTCGCCGGCTTCCTCGGCACGATCATGATGAATCTGGGTGCCTACGCCTCAGCCCGGGGCCTGGCCCTGAACATCTTCCCCATCCTGATACTCGCCGCCGTCGCCGCCTGGGGGCACCGCGCCCCGGCGGTGGCACCGTTCAACAGGGCGGATGTTCTCACCATTCCCGCCCTGATGGGCGTCGCCCTGGTGTTCACCCAGTTCTTCCAGGCCGGCCGCATCGTGATGCACGCCGCCCCGCTCTTCGCCATCCCGGCCGCCGCGGCGATCCGCACCCGCTGAGCCGGCCGGTGCCTGTGCCGGCTGGTGCCGCTGTGTGACGCGACGCCCACACTCCACGCCGATGCCCATTGCCGTGGCACTGCCGCCCCGCCAGGCCGCGCGCCCGCGACCAACCCGGCCGTCTGCTGAAATCGCGGGCGTCCGGTGCCGGATTTTATGGCGCATTTATGTCGACAGGGTATCTTCACGTCCGCGTCATGTGACGCTATTGCGACATGGCGGCGCTGATCGCTTCGGTGCGTCTCCATTGGAGCGAACTGGCATATCGATTGCGTTGTTCAATTTTAAGTGACCCGGCCTCGCGGCACGGTGACCAGGGGAGCATCCCCCTGGCCGCCATCAGTCGCGCCGCGTTGGGCTCGCTTTTGGCGGACTTGTGCAGATGACTCACCCGGGGCAACGCCGTTTTGGTTGCTTCACAGACAGAGAGGGACTTATGTCGACACGGCTTAAACTTTTCGGGGCAACGGCCCTTGGCTGCGCGCTGGCTCTGCCCGCGCTGACCACCGGCGCGCTGGCGCAACCCGCTCCCGCCGCCACCCCGGTCGCCGCCGCGGCGCCGGCTGCTGCTCCGAGCAATTTCTTTTCGCGCTTCTATCAGGCCTATATTGACGAGCTGACGCCGTCCGAGCCCGATCCCAGCGCACCGGCGATCCGTCGCCCGCCGCCGTTCCCGCCGCAGCCTGAGAACGCCCCGCCCTATCCGTTCACCGAGTGGCCGTTCGGCGGCGCCAGCCCGATCGGCGCGACCGTGCCCGCCATGGTTGAGAGCCCGTTGATGCACGCGCTGAAGCCCACCAGCTTCGGCACCTGGCTCGATGACAACGGCATCCAGATCTATGGCTGGATCAATCCGGGCATGAACCTGTCCACCTCGGGCAACCGCAAGGGTGGCAACTGGCCGGCGGCCTATGCTTACGACCCGAACACGCTGTGGCTCGACCAGGCCGTGGTGATCTTCGAGCGTACGCCGGACACCGTGCAGCAGGATCATCTCGACTGGGGCTTCCGCGTCTCCCCGATCTACGGTGAGACCTACCGCTACACCACCGGCCTCGGCTATGCGTCGTATCAGCTGCAGAAGAAGAACTATCAGGACGGCTTCGACGCCCCGATGGTTTACGGCGAGTTGTATATCCCGGGCGTCGCCCAGGGCCTGCTGCTGCGTCTCGGACGCTACATCTCGGTGCCCGATACCGAAGCCCAGCTGGCGCCGAACAACTACATGTATTCGCATTCGATGACCTATGCGTATGACAACTACACCAACACCGGCCTGCTTGCCACGTTGCAGGTAACCAATAACCTGATGCTTCAGGGCGGCATCACCGTTGGCACGGACGCTGCCCCGTGGCTTCATGGCAGCCCGCAATACGGCTACACGGTGCCCGGCGCCGGCTATACGGTTGGCTATCAGAATGGCCTGAAGGATCCGGGCGTGCAGCCATCCTACACCGCCTGTATCCGCTGGACGTCGGACAGCTCGAACGACACGGTCTATGGCTGCGGCAACGGTCTGAATAACGGGACCTTTGGCTACAACAACCTGCAGCAATATGCAGCCACCTACTACCACAAGTTCAACGACAAGTGGCATCTCACCTACGAAGTGTGGGATATGCACGAGAATAACGTGCCGAACGGCAACTACACTGGTCCCAAACAGGCGATCTATCCGTTCGGCACGCTGCTGAACGGCCCGTTTGCTGCCCAGTGCGGCGCCGCCCGTTCGGTCTGCCGTGCCGAAGAATACGCGATGGTCAGCTACCTGAACTATCTGATCACGCCTGACGACAACATCAGCCTCCGTCTGGAATTCTTCAACGACCAGAACGGCCAGCGCACCGGTGTGAAGACCCGCTACCTGAACCCGGCGATCGGTCTGCAGCATTGGTTCACGCCGACCATCCAGGTCCGTCCGGAGCTGGCGATGTACAACTCCCTCGACAAGCCCGCCTTCAACGGCAGCCCGGCTGGTGGCGCGGTGAAGCCGCCGAACTCCCGCCAGCAGCTGGTCTTCTCGATGGATCTGATCTGGCACTACTGAGCCCCGGCTCAGCACGGCTTCCCTGACCGATCGCGCGGTCAGGGATTGATGGGGCGCCGATCCGTAGGGATCGGCGCCTTTTTCATTGCGCAAGGCTGTTCTTAAGATAAGGCGCCCATAAAAAACGCTGTTGCTTTTGTAAGATGCACAAGCTGGATCAGGCCGGAATGGCTGTCGTCAGCATCTGTTCGGCCACTGCGTCGATGTCCTGCGCCGCCAGACAGGTCGGATGGCGGGTCAGCAGTGGCGTCTGATGGCGGATCGCGTCGGCCACATGCGGGTCGGCCCGCACGATGCCGGCCAGGCGCGGCGTGCGCTGCAGAAACCCGCGGCAGGCCCGCGCCAGCGTGGCGTGGGTTCGGGTCGCCTCCCGCCGCCCGATCACCTGGTTGACGATCACCCCAGCCGGCCAGGCGCCGCCATCGCCCGCATGCAGCTTCAGCACCGCATAGGCATCCGTCAGGCTGGTCGGCTCGCCATTGGTCACCACCAACAGCCCATCCGCCCAGGCCGCCAGCCGCCGCGTGGCCGCCGCCAAGCCGGCGCCGCAATCGATCAGCACCTCGTCATAGCCGCCGGCCAGCGCCCGCAGATCCTCCAGCAGCATCTCCAGCCTGCCAGGCGCCAGCCCCGCCAGCGCGCCCGACCCGGAGCGGCCCGGCAACAGATCGAACCCTGCGGCGTGCGCGATGATCGCCGCCGGCAGCGCGATCCGCCCGGCCAGCACATCGCTGAGGTCACGCGCCGGGGCGAGGCCGAGCTGGATGTCCAGATTCGCCAGGCCAAGGTCGCCGTCCACCAGCAGCACCCGCCGCCGCCGACGCGCCAGCGCATGTGCCAGCGTGATCGCCAGCATTGTCTTGCCCACCCCGCCCTTGCCCGAGGCGATCGCGTGAATGCTCATGATGTCGTCTCCGGAAATGCGGCCAGGCGGGCGGCAAGAAAATCTGCGGTGAACGGCACCAGCCCGTCAGCGGGCGAGCTGGAGATGCCGGCCTCGGCCAGCGCGAGCCCCGCCTGTGACGCGGCCAGCACCGCGCCCAGACGCCGCGTCTGATCCAGCCGCGTGGCGATCATCAGCCTCGCCCCGGCCGCGGCGAAACGCGCGGCGACTTCGCCGGCCTCCTCCGGGTGCTGCCCCGCCGGCAGCACCGCCACGATGGTGGCGCCGGCGATCCCGGCCAGCGCGGTGATGTGCGCCATCGCGTCCGGATCGAACGCGTCGATCCCTGGTGTGTCGATCAGCATCGGCGCCCCGGCAGGCCGATGCGCCAGCGTCCGGTGCAGTGCGCTGGGCTGCGACGCCGCCACCACCCCCAGCCCCAACACCCGCGTGAAGGCCAGCAGCTGCTCCGCGGCCCCGGCGCGCTGCCCGTCGGCGCACACAATCATTGGTGCCCTGCCGGCGAGAACCAGCCGCGTGGCAAGCTTCGCCAGCGTCAGCGTCTTGCCCGCCCCAGGCGGCCCGGCGAGCAGCACCGGCGCCTCGACCGCGAGCGGGGCGAACCGCACCAGCCCCTCCAAAGCCTGGCCGGCCCGCAGCGCCGGGCGCAATGCCACCGGCACGCCATGCCACTCCCAACGATCCCGAGCGGGGACCTCCGGCACTGGCTCATCCTGCTCAAGAGCCGCGGTGACCTCGGCAAAGCCGGCACCGCGCCTGGTGTTCAGAATCAGCGCATCCGGGCCGAGCTCGGTGCGTACACCGCTCATAGCCTCGGCGAGACTGGCCCCTCGGAAGACACGCAGGCGCATGCGCTAGACGCCAAGACAAGCGCGTTCTTTTTTGAAAAAAAGAACCAATAAATTCATGGGTATTTTGACCGTCAAATTGTCCCCACTGTGCGAATGCGGGCTCTGGGGAAGATTTCAGCTTGTGCGAGAACCGAGGTGGCGGGGCGAACGCGTTCGACGATCGCGCGCACATGCGCGCGGATCGGGCCCGATGTCAGCACCACCGCGGCCTCGCCAGCG
>CAIVDX010000483.1 GCA_903904805.1 uncultured Rhodospirillales bacterium | reverse complement strand
GATCATGGTGCCGATGATCCAGTTCGGCACCCTGCCCGATCATCTGGTGAAAAAGAGCGTGCAGATGTTCGCCGAGGAAGTGATGCCGCATCTGGCCCACCAGCCAGCGCTCGCCACCGCCTGAACAGCTCAAGACCCCGTCGCGCCGATGCTGCTCAATCCCGCCTTTTTCGCCGAGCAGATTCTGAACGCCCTGCAGTTCTCCATGCTGCTGTTCCTGCTCGCGGTAGGGCTGTCGGTGGTGTTTGGACTGATGGACTACCTGAATCTCGCGCATGGAACGATCTACATGTTCTCGGCCTATATCGCGGTGAGCGTGGCCGCGGCGACGGGCTCTTTCTGGGCTGCGTTGTTGATCGCGCCGATCGTCGCCGCAATCGCGGGCGTCGTGCTCTATGTCGGACTGCTCAAACGTGCTGCGCGCGCCGGCCATCTGTGCCAGGTGCTGCTCACCGTCGGCGTCATCTATATGGGCACTGATCTGCTGCGTATCGTCTATGGCGATCTGCCGAAAGGAGTGGCCCAACCCGCGTCGCTCGCCGGCACCTTCGATCTGTTCGGCGTTCCCTACCCGAGCTACCGCCTGTTCATCATCACCATCGGCGCGGCCGTGATGGCGGCTCTATATGTCGTGCTCGAACGCACCCGCATCGGCGCCTTCGTGCGCGCCGGCGTGGATGAAAGGGCTACAACGGAAACGCTCGGGATCAATATCAGCCTTATATTCACGGCCGTCTTCGCGCTTGGCGCCTGGCTCGCCGGACTTGCCGGTGTCGTCGCCGCGCCGATTTTCGGTGTCTATCCGGGGATGGATGTGAGCATCATCATCCTGGTGCTGATCGTCGTCGTGGTCGGCGGGCTCGGCAGCCTCAAAGGCGTGATCCTCGGCGCATTGATGATCGGATTTGCCGACACATTCGGAAAATTGCTGCTGCCGCAATTCGCTATGGTGATGATCTATCTGGTGATGGCGCTCGTGCTCGCCTTCCGCCCGACCGGTCTGCTGCCAGCCCGCCGCTTCGTCGCACCCAGCTGACCATGGCCGACCGCACCACACTGCGCCGCGTCCTCGGCATCCTGCTTGCGATTGCCGCATTGACCGGTCAGCATTTTGCTGACTTCTTCACGCAGGAACTGATCGCCGAAGCCGCGATCCTCGCCATCTTCAGCCTCAGCATCGACCTGCTGGCCTCCACCGGCCTGATCTCGCTGGGTCATGCCGGCCTGCTTGGCGTGGGCGCCTACGGCTTCGCCTATCTTTCGGTGCATGCCGGTCTTGCCCCCGCGCTGGCCCTGCCGCTTGCGATCATTCTCGGCGCCATCACGGCCTTTCTCGTCGGGATCATCGCCGTACGCACCTCCGGCGCATTCTTCATCATGGTGACGCTCGCGTTGGCCGAAATGATGTACAGCTGGGCCTTCCGCAGCAAACTTTTCGGCGGTGCGGACGGCATGGGCGGCATCGCCCGCGTCGATCTCTCAGGCCTTGGCATCGATCTGGACGATCCCGAGAATTTCGCGCTGGCAATGATCCTGCTGACCATCCTGCTGTGGCTGCTGATGGAGGTGCTGGCCACATCGCCATTGGGCCGCACCTTCAACGCCATCCGGCAGAATCCCTCGCGCGTGACAGCGCTCGGTGGGCGCGTCACCTATTACCGCCTCGCCGCCTTCACCCTCTCCGGCGCGATCGCAGCCTTCGCTGGCGCGCTGAAGGTTCAGGACACCAACTTCATCTCACCCAGCCTGATCAGCTGGCTGGTCTCTGGCGATGTGCTGATCTCCGTGGTGATCGGCGGCATCGGCACGCTGATCGGCGGCCCGCTCGGCGCGGCCCTCCTGGTGGCGCTGAAGAACGTGCTCTCCTCCAACATCGGCCATTGGTATCTGTTCCTCGGCATGATCTTCGCCTTCGTCGCGCTCGTGATGCCCAAAGGCATCATCGGCACCCTCCTCGATTGGAACGACAGAATTGCAACGCGCCGCGCAGGCAGCCCATCATGATCGCGCTGGAAACCCGCTCACTGAACAAACGTTTCGGCTCGCTGCATGTCACCCAGGACGTCTCGCTCGCGTTCCCCCAAGGCGAGCGCTGCGCGGTGATCGGTCCGAACGGCGCCGGCAAGACCACCTTCTTCAACCTGCTCGCCGGCAATCTGCGCCCAAGTGCCGGCCAGATCCTGCTCGACGGCGCGGACATCACCACACTCGACGCCACCGCCCGTGCGCGCGTCGGCATCGCCCGGTCGTTCCAGCGCAATAACCTTTTCGCCGATGACAGCGTGCGCGAGAACCTCACCTTCGCCGTCGCGCTGCGGACACGGCTCACCCCGATCTTCTGGCGCTCGCTGACGTCTCTGAAGCCAGTGCAATCCTTCGCCGCCGAAATCGCCGAACAGGTGGGGCTCACCGCGGTGCTGGATGTGAAGGTCAGTCACCTCAGCTACGGCGCGCAACGCCAGCTGGAGGTCGCCCTCGCCCTCGCCTGCCGCCCCCGCGTGCTGCTGCTCGATGAGCCAACCTCGGGTATGAGCCCTGAGGAAACCACTCTGATGCATCGCCTCATCACCAACCTGCCGCGCGACCTCACCGTCGTCATCATCGAGCATGACATGGACATCGTGCTCGACGTCGCTGACCGCATCGTGGTACTCGATTACGGTCGCGTGCTCGACCAGGGCACACCCGCCGAAATCCGCGCCTCCGCCACCGTACGCGACCGTTATCTCGGCGCCACGCTCGACACGCCGGATCCGCGCCAATGAGCAGCGCCCTCCTCGAAGTCGATCGACTGCAAACCCATCTCGGCGAATCCCACATCATCCAGGGTGTCTCCTTCGCCGTGCGCGAGGGCAGCCTTGTCGCGCTGCTCGGCCGCAACGGTGCGGGCAAGACCACCACGCTGCGCTCCATCATGCGCCTCGCCCCTCCCTCTGGCGGCGCCGTGCGCCTGGCCGGGCGCGACCTCACCGGCCTGTCGACCTGGCAGGTGGCGCGGGCAGGCATCGGCTTCGTGCAGGAAACCCGCGCGATCTTTTCCTCACTCAGCGTCGAGGAGAATCTCGCCATCGCCGCCCGCCCCGGTGACTGGACGCTGCCACGCATCTTCGAGTTGTTCCCCAACCTCGCCGCCCGCCGGCGCAATGGCGGCACCGAACTCTCCGGCGGCGAGCAGCAGATGCTCGCCATCGCCCGCGCCCTGGTCGGCAATCCGCGACTCCTGCTGCTTGACGAGCCCTCCGAGGGCCTGGCGCCGCTGATCGTCCGCCGCATCGCCGATGTGATCCACCAGTTGAAAGCCACCGGCATGACGATGGTGCTGGTGGAGCAGAACCACGCCATGGCCACCGAACTTGCCGACGAGGTCGTGGTGATCGGCAAAGGCCGCGTCCGCTGGACCGGCACATCCGCCGCGCTGCTCGACGCATCGGAGATCAGTCAGACCTGGCTCGGGGTGTAGCGCGCGCTGCTTCGTGAAGTCTCAATGACAGAGCCCCCGTCTCGTTCGCAGACGGCATCACCTGCTTTAGACATGCACGATAGGCGCGTGCACGGGCATTGGCGCACCGCAGGAGATGCCGACCATGACCGACGAGCGACCCACCACCGCCTCCGCCGATCTCGCCCGTCTGCGCGAAGATTTCATCGACAGCTGGGACGAAGAACTGGAACTCGAGACCGACGATGCGCGGCTTGGTGGCTCCACCGGCACCGAGGGTGGCTCCACCCTGAACCGCCGCCTGTATTTCCGTGAATTGTTCCGGCTGCAGGGCGAGCTTGTGAAGCTTCAGGACTGGGTCGCCCATACCGGCCACAAGGTCGTCGTGATCTTCGAAGGGCGTGACGCCGCAGGCAAGGGTGGTGTGATCAAGCGCATCACCCAGCGACTCAATCCCCGCGTCTGCCGCGTGGTGGCTCTGCCCGCGCCGAACAGCCGCGAGAAGACGCAATGGTATTTCCAGCGCTATGTCCCGCACCTGCCCGCCGCCGGCGAGATCGTGCTGTTCGACCGCAGCTGGTACAACCGCGCCGGCGTCGTACGCGTGATGGGCTTCTGCACCGACGAGGAATACAACAATTTCTTCGAAGACGTGCCGGGTTTCGAACGCATGCTCACCCGCAGCGGCATCCAGATCATCAAATACTGGTTCTCCATCACCGACCAGGAGCAACAGGCCCGCTTCCGCGCCCGCATCGAAGACCCGCTGAAGCAGTGGAAACTCTCGCCGATGGATCTGCAAAGCCGCACCCGCTGGGAAGACTACACCGCGGTGAAGGAGGTCATGCTCGAGCGCACGCATATCCCCGAGGCCCCCTGGTGGGTCGTCGAGGCAGTCGACAAGAAGCGCGCTCGCCTGAACTGCATCAGCCATCTGCTCAGCCAAATGCCTTATATCGAGGTCGAGCACCCCACGGTGATCCTGCCTGAGCGCGTTTTCCACGATGATTACGCGCGCCACCCGGTGCCGGCGGCGATGTATGTCCCCGAACTCTACTGACGGTGCGATCACGCATCACTTGACTTCGTCGCTGGTTGCGCGAACCCTGATTGCAACGTCAGGGCGATAAAGATAGCCAGCGCGGGTCTGACATGAGTCTCTATGCAACGCTGCTGCGCCCGCTGCTGTTTCAATGGGATGGCGAACGCAGCCACCAGATGACCCTCCGCGGCTGTGCGGCCATCGGGCATCTGCGCCCGCTGCGGGCGGTGCTGGACAAGGTCGCGCGGTCCGACGATCCCCGCCTGCATACCCAGGTCGCAGGCCTGCGCTTCACCTCGCCGGTCGGGCTCGCCGCGGGGTTCGACAAGAACGCGCAGGCGCAGCAGGTCACCGCCCATCTCGGCTTCGGATTCATCGAGATAGGCTCGGTGTCCTTGCATCCCTCGCACGGCAATCCAGGCCATCCGCGCGTCTGGCGACTGCCGGCGGACAAAGGATTGCGCATCCATTATGGCTGCCCAAGCGACGGCGCCGGACACGTCGCCGAACGGCTGCGTGGCGCCGCGCTGCCCATCCCGCTCGGTGTCAGCCTGGTCGAAACCAACACCGGCGTGGTTGCCACCGCCGCTCATGCGATCGCCGAACTTGCCACAGCGGTCGCCATCTTCGCCGGCATCACCGACTTCCTGGTGCTCAATCTCAGCTGCCCCAATCTGCCGGGTGGCAAAGGGCTGTTCGACGATCCCGACATACTCAGCCAATTGCTCGCATCCATCGCAGCACAGAAAGCGCTGCCGCCGATCTTCCTCAAACTCACCCCGCCGGGAACGCCGAACGATCCGGCGGTCATCGACGCCATCCTCGCCGCGGTGACGCCATTTTCGTTCGTGGCCGGCTTCGTCTTGAACATTCCCATCCGAGATCCAGGAGCCCAGCTGCGCTCATCGCCCGAGCTGCTCGCGCGCACCCATGGCGGCATCACCGGGCGCGCGCTGCTCCACCCGACCCTCGCGGCCTTACGCGCCTGGGCAATTCGGATCGACCGCTCCCGCCATGTGCTGATCGGTGTGGGTGGCATCGCCAGCGGTGCAGACGCCTACGCAATGATCCGCCAGGGCGCATCTTTGGTCCAGCTATACACAGCTCTGGTCTATCAGGGCCCAGGCCTGGTCCGCCGCATCAACCGCGATCTCGCAGCACTTCTCGACCGCGACGGGCATCGCAGCATCGCCGAGGCCGTCGGGGCCGATTTGCCACACTGACACCCGTTGCTGAATCACGCATGCCTCGCTGGACCTCAGCCCGCTTGCCCGCCTAAGCTTTCTCCAACGCCGCAAAGGCCAACGCTGCACGGAAAAATTGGGAAACAACCGAATGTCCGAGGCACTTGAAACCGCGCTCAACGATCTGGTCATCGGCAACCGCATCCTCGCCAACGAGGGCGTGGTTGATGCGTTCGGCCATATCAGCGTGCGCCATCCTGATCGCCCAGATCGCTTTTTCATGGCCTGTTCCCGCGCCCCCGGCCTGGTCACGCGCGAGGACCTCGTCGAGTTCGATCTGGACTGCAATCCGATCGATCTGCGCGGCAAGACACCCTACATCGAACGACCGATCCATGGAGCGTCGTACCAGGCGCACCCGGAGGTGAATTCGGTGGTGCACAACCATGCCTATGAGGTGATCCCGTTCGGCATCGGCGATGTGAAGCTCAGCCAGGTCACCCAGTTCGGCGGCGGGATCGGCGCCGACGTGCCGGTGTGGGACATCGCCGAGCACTTCGGCGATACCGACTTTCTCGTGCGCACCATGGATCATGGCCGCGACCTCGCCCACACACTCGGCGAGCGCTCCTGCTGCCTGATGGCCTGCCACGGCGCGATGGTCGTCGGCCCGTCCGTGCAGGACGCCGTGCGATTGTCGATCTATCTGATGGTCACCGCCCGCCTTCTCAGCGACACGCTGAAGATCAGCAGCAAACTCCGCCGGCTGACCGAGGGCGAAATCCGCATCACCCGTGAAATGACCGAAGGACCGAGCACCATGGATCGCGCCTGGGAATATTGGGCCCGCCGCGCCGGATTTGAGGTCGGTGCTGGCTGATGACATCTCGCCTGCTCGCCGCCGCACTTGCCCTGCTGCTGGCCCGCCCGGCCAACGCTGCCGACCAGCTGCGCGTCGGCTACGCGGCCCAACTGCTCTGCTTCGCCGGGCCGCTGCTCGCAGCACAAGACCAGGGCATCTTCCGCGCCCATGGGCTGGAGGTGGAGGCGCTGGAGTTCGCGGGCGGAGCCAAGCTGCATCAGGGCGTGGTGGCCAATGCGGTCGATGTCGCGCTCGCCGGCGGCACCGACTTTGCCTACATCGTCAAGGGCGCGCCCGAACGCGTCGTGGCCAACATCTCCGCCCCCACCAACACCGTGATTTCCGCGACCGACCCGACGATCCGCACCCTCGATGACCTCCGCGGCAAACATGTTGGTGTGACATCAATTGGCACCTACACCTACTGGGCTGCGCTGGAGCTGGCGCGCACCCATGGCTGGGGAGCCCATGGCGTCACGCCAGTCGCCATCGGCGGCGCTGTTGCGGTGCAACTCTCCGCGCTCCGCACCGGCCAGGTGGCGGCGTCGATGGGCGACGCCGCAGTCGGCTACGCGCTGCAGCAGCGCGGTGACGGGCAGGTTCTCGGCAGCGTGGCGGACTACGCGCCCGACGTGCCAGCGAACCTGATCTTTGCCCGCAACGACCTGATCGAGCAGCGCCCCGATGTGCTGCGCCGCTTCCTCGCCTCATGGCTCGAGGCCGTTGCCTGGCTGATCACGCACAAGCAAGGGACGATAGCGATCGGCCAGCGCATCACCGGCCAGACCGCGGAGGTGGTGGACGCGGTGTTCGAGCTGCAGCTCCCCGGCTGGTCGCGTGACGGTCGCATCACACAAACCCAACTCGCCGCCATCGCGCGCGCTCTGGTGCAATCCGGCCTG
>CAIVDX010000482.1 GCA_903904805.1 uncultured Rhodospirillales bacterium | reverse complement strand
CCGTCATCGCCTGGTGCAGCTTGGCCCCGCCGCCGAAGGTGGTCGGCACCACCTCCAGCCCCGCCTTGGCGAAAAATCCCTGCCCCATCGCCGCGTCGATCGGCGCGCTGAAGCTGGGCGACTGTGCGGCATACCCCACGCGGACGCTGTCGGCGGCCTGCGCGCAGAACGGGGCGAGAGTCAGTGTGGCGAGCGCCAGACGCGCGGCGATGCTGGACATGATGCTGGACATGATGCTGGACATGGAGGCTCCCTGGTTCGTCTTCTTGTTGCCCGCAGCGTAGCACCGGTTCCGCCGCACCGTTAGTGTCTCCGCGCGGCACCCGGGGAGCGCATGAGCAGCACCATCATCACCATCGGCCTGCACGCCAGCGCCTCCACCTGGGTGTTCAACATCGTGCGCGAACTGCTGATCGCCGCCCACGGGGCCGACCATCTGGTCGCCGCCTATGCCGACGAGACCGACAAGATCCCCCCCGCCGACGGCCGCCACCGCCTGATCAAATCCCATCACGGCAGCCCCGGCATGGATGCCTGGCTCGCCACCGCGCCCGTCCGCATGATCCTCAGCATCCGTGACCCGCGCGACGCCGCGATCTCGATGGCCCAGCGCTTCGACGCCCCGCTCGCCCACACCGCCCATTGGCTGCTCACCGACACCGAGCGGATGCGCCGCCTGGCCACCGGCACCGCGCCGGTGCTGCGCTATGAGGACCGCTTCTTCGACCGCCCCGAAACCGTGGCCACCCTCGCCGCCCATCTCGGCCTCGACGTGCCGGCCGACATCCAGGCCGAGATCTTCGCCCGCTATACCGCCGCGGCGGTGCGCGCCTTCACCCGGACCATCGCCGACCTGCCGCCCGAGCGCATCGCGATGGTCGGCGACTCGCCGATGGAGATCACCACCCAGCTGCATCGCCGCCATCTGGGCGACACCACCAGCCTCAAATGGCACAGCCTGCCCGCCGACCAGCAGCGTGAATTGACCCGGCTCTACCGGCGTTTCCTGATCCGCTTCGGCTACCAGCGCTGAAACGTCAGTGACTGAACATGTCACCGATACGCAATGTTGCGAAACCTGACTTGCCCGGCGCGGCGATCATGCCAAGTCTCGAAATACCAAGTCTCGAAATACCAAGTCTCGAAATTAGGGACGAACCGGCCCCAAGAAGAGTTTCTTAACCTTTCTTCGCCATCCTGAGCCGGTCCGAACAACAGGGAGCGCACCAGATGAGCGCCAGCATCAACCACATGAGCGCCAGCATCACCGGCTTCGCCGTCTACACCCAGCCCCGCGCCATCGCCGCCGCGCAGGAGATGCGCCTGCCCGACCGGCTGCCAGCCGGCCTCGCCATCCCCATGATCGGGCTGTTCAGCCTGGTCCTGTGGGCCGCGTCCTTCAAACTGGTGGCCGGCCTGTTCTGACCCGGGCCACCCTTTCTCGGCAGGCGATGCCCTGCTAGACCCCTGACAACACACGCAGGGGAGCCGCCAAATGGACGTCGCACGCAAACCAACGCAGTTCGGCGATATGCGCGGCTGGATCGATGCGCTCCGCAAGGCCGGTGAACTCGCCGAGGTGAACGCCGAGATCGACTGGAATGTCGAGCTCGGCACCGCCCTGCGCCTGGCCCAGGGCCCGGGCACCGGCCCCGCCGTGCTGTTCAACAACATCAAGGATTATAACGGCCCGAACGCCCGCTGCAGCAAGATCTTCGGCGGTGGCCTGGGCAGCTACCGGCGCGTCGCCATGATGCTCGGCTGCGACATCGACACCCATCCCCGCGAGCTGGTGAAGCTCGGCCGCACCATCCTGTCCGACCGCCTGCCCCCCGTCACCGTCAAGACCGGCCCGGTGAAGGAAAACATCCTGCTGGGTGACGACATCAACCTGTTCGACTTCCCCGTGCCGCAATGGAACCGGGTGGATGGCGGGCGCTACATCATCTCCTATGCCGGCTGCGTCACCCGCCATCCCGAAACCGGCGTGATGAATGTCGGCATCTATCGCGGCATGGTCTCCGCGAAGAACATGATCCCGATGCTGATCTGGCGCGCCCAGCATATCGGCAACCATTTCACCGCCTACCAGCAGGCCGGCGTCAAGGAGATGCCGATCGCCTTCGTCATCGGCTGGGAGCCGGTGATGGGCTTCTGCGCCGGCCAGCCGGTCCCCGCCGGCATCTGCGAGTATGATGTGATGGGTGCCATGCGCGGCGCCCCGGTGGAACTGGTGCAGTGCGAGACCGTCGATCTGCAGGTCCCCGCCAGTGCCGAGATCGTCATCGAAGGGATGATCAGCACCGACCCGAAGGACTTCCAGATGGAAGGCCCCTTCGCCGAATTCACCGGCTACGTCGCCGGCGACTGCTCGCCCAAGCCCACCGCGCGCGTCACCGCCATCACCCACCGCAACGACCCGATCCTGCGCGGCTCCATCGAAGGCTCGCTGCCCGGCAGCTTCTCCGAGAACGCCATCTGCAGCTCGATCATGCGCTCCGCCACCGCCTGGAACGTGCTCGACCGCGCCGGCGTGCCCGGCGTGGTGGATGTGTTCGGCCCGCCCGTGCATGCCGGCATCAACCTCAACGTGTCGATCAAGCAGATCTACCGCAACCAGGCCAAGCAGGCCGCCAACGCGCTCTGGGGCAGCTCGGCCGCCCATGTGCGCTACAAGCACGTCACCGTGGTGGACGACGACATCGACATCCACGACTACGCCGCCGTCGACTGGGCGATCGCCTACCGGGTGAATGCCGGCGAGGGCGACATCTTCATCATGCCCAACACCTTCGGCGCCGGCCTCGACCCCTCCACCCGCCGGCGCGACCGCAACGCGGCGTTGTTCGGCACCGGCAAATGGAACCGTCTGCTGATCGACGCCACCATGAATCTCGACTACGACCCCGACCCCGATCTGGGCGGCGCCCGCTTCCCCCCCACCGTCTGGCCCGCCAAGGACGACGAAGCCGCCGTGCGCGCCCGCTGGGACGAGCTGGGCTTCAAAAAGCCCGACTGACGGGAAGTTGCCCACCAAGGAGAAATTGCTGCATCGCAAAAGCATTGACGGCCACAGCAAAGACACCATATACGCACGGCATGACTATGATCGGGGTAAAGCGATGACGGTCCAGCTGTCTCGCCGCGGATTTATCAAAGGAGCGGGCGCGGGTCTCGCCGTCACCACGCTGGGCTCGCTCGGCTTCGGCGCGCTCGAGCCCGCCATGGCCGCCGCCGTGCGCCCCTACAAGCTGGCGCAAACCCGCGAAACGCGAAATGTCTGCCCCTATTGCTCGGTCGCCTGCGGCATCATCATGTACAGCACCGGCGACCGTTCGAAGAACGCGCCGCCATCGGTCATGCATATCGAGGGCGACCCGGATCACCCGGTCAATCGCGGCACGCTCTGCCCGAAGGGCGCGGCCCTGATCGAATTCATCCATTCGCCCACCCGCACGAAATACCCGATGTATCGCGCCCCCGGGTCCAACGAACTCAAGCGCGTGTCGTGGGATTTCGCGCTCGACCGCATCGCCCGCCTGCTCAAGGACGACCGCGACGCCAATTTCGTCGCCACAGACAACGGCGTCACCGTCAATCGCTGGACGTCGGTCGGCTTTTTGGGAGCCTCGGCCACCACCAATGAAACCGCCTTCGTCACCTACAAGGTGCTCCGAAGTACAGGTGCCCTGGTCTTCGATAACCAGGCCAGGGTTTGACACGGTCCTTCGGTAGCCAGTTTGGCTCCAGCATTCGGACGCGGCGCGATGACCAACCATTGGGTGGACATCAAGCACGCTGACGTGATCGTCGTGATGGGCGGCAATGCCGCCGAGGCCCACCCGTGCGGTTTCAAATGGGTGATCGAGGCCAAGGTGAAGAACAACGCGCGGCTGATCGTCGTCGATCCGCGCTTCACCCGCACCGCCTCCGTCGCCGATCTCTACTGCCCGATCCGCCCGGGAACCGACATCGCGTTCCTGCACGCGGTCACCAAATATCTGCTGGATAACGACAAGATCCTGCACCCCTACGTCAACGCCTACACCAACGCCTCCTACATCGTGAAGGAAGGCTACGACTTCGCCGACGGCCTGTTCACCGGCTACGACGAAACCAAGCGCGACTACGACAAATCCAGCTGGGACTACGAAATCGGGCCTGACGGCTACGCGCTCACCGATCCCACCCTGCAGCACCCGCGCTGCGTGATGCAGCTGCTGAAAAAGCACGTCGCGCCCTACACGCCCGAGATGGTCGAGCGCATCTGCGGTTCTCCGAAGGACAAGTTCCTGAAGATCTGCGAGATGATCGCCTCCACCTCCTCGCCCGACCGCACCATGAGCTCGCTCTATGCGCTCGGCTGGACACACCATTCCAAGGGCTCGCAGAACATCCGCGCGATGACCATCGTGCAGATGCTGCTCGGCAATATCGGCATGATCGGCGGCGGCCTGAACGCCCTGCGCGGCCATTCCAACATCCAGGGCCTGACCGATGTCGGGCTGATGAGCAATCTGCTGCCCGGCTACATGAACCTGCCGATGCAGTCGGAAATCTCCTACGACAAATACATGAGCACCCGCGGCTTCAAGCCGCTGCAGCCCGGCCAGATGAGCTACTGGCAGAACACGCCGAAATTCTTTGTTTCGTTCATGAAATCCATGTACGGCAAGGCGGCGACGAAAGACAACGACTGGGCCTATGACTGGCTGCCCAAGCTCGATGTCGCCAATTACGACGTCATCCGCGCCTTCGAGATGGCCACCAAGGGCACCCTGCACGGCTACGTGATCCAGGGCTTCAACCCGCTGATGTCGTTCCCCAACCGGTCCAAGATCACCGAAGGCCTCAGCAAGCTCAAGTTCGTCGTGGTGATGGACCCGCTGCAGACCGAAACCGCCCGCTTCTGGCAAAATCACGGCGACTTCAACAATGTCGATCCGTCGCAGATCCAGACCGAAGTCTTCGAGCTGCCGACCACCTGCTTCGCCGAGGATGAGGGCTCGCTCGTCAACTCCGCCCGCTGGCTGCAATGGCACGAGGCCGCCGCCGCCCCGCCGGCCGAGGCGCGCAGCGATGTCGACATCATGGCCGCGCTGCATCTGCGGCTGAAGGCGCTCTACCAGAAGGAAGGCGGCGCCTTCCCCGACCCGATCCTCAATCTCAACTGGCCCTACCAGCTCGCCGACGCGCCGCGGCCGGACGAGATCGCGCAGGAAATGAACGGCCGCGCGCTGGTCGACATCAAGGATGGCGCCAACACCATCCCCGCCGGCCGCCTGCTCGATGGCTTCGGCCAGTTGAAGGACGACGGCACCACCGCCTGCGGCAACTGGATCTATTCCGGCAGCTTCACCCCCGCCGGCAACCAGATGGCCCGGCGCGACAACACCGATCCCGGCGATCGCGGCATCGCCCCCGGCTGGGCCTGGGCGTGGCCGGCCAACCGCCGCATCCTCTACAACCGCGCCAGTGCCGACCCCTCGGGCAAGCCCTGGTCGGAGCGCAAGAAGCTCATTGAGTGGAACGGCACACGCTGGGTCGGGTTCGACGTGCCCGATTACGGCGTCACCGTGCCGCCCGAGGCGAATATGGGCCCGTTCATCATGAACGCCGAAGGTGTGGCCCGGCTCTGGACCCGCGGGCTGATGCGCGACGGACCGTTCCCGGTGCATTACGAGCCCTTCGAATCACCGCAGGCGAACATCCTGTCACCCAAGATCCGCGGCAACCCCGCCGCGCGCATCTTCCCGCGCGATCTGGCCGATCTGGGCACCAGTGCCGACTTCCCCTACGCCGCCACCTCCTACCGCCTGACCGAGCATTTCCATTTCTGGACCAAGCATAATCGCATCAACGCGATCCTGCAGCCGCAGTTCTTCGTGGAAATCTCGGAACAGCTGGCCGCCGAAAAAGGCATCGCCAAGGGCGACTGGGTGCGGGTGTGGAGCAAGCGCGGCTCACTGAAAGCCAAGGCCGTGGT
>CAIVDX010000481.1 GCA_903904805.1 uncultured Rhodospirillales bacterium | reverse complement strand
GCTTGCGCGGTGACATGCGCGACTGCGCGGTCTCCAGCGAGGTGATGAATTCCAGCAGCACCGGCGTGCCCTCCTGGGTTTTCGCCACGCCGCGCCTGATCGCGGCGACGATGTCCTCGGGGTCGGTGACGCGTTCGCCGTGGCCGCCCAGCGCGCGGGCGAAATCGGCGTAGTTGCCGGAGATGTCGGTGGCGCGGTAGTCGCGGGTGGAGAGGGGCATGATGTCCAGCTCGCAGGCCATCGAGAAATTGTTGAACAGGATTGACAGGATCGGGATGCGGTAGCGCGCCGCGGTCTCGAAATCCATGCCGGTGAAGCCGATCGCGGCATCGCCCCAGACATTGATGCAGAGTTTTTCAGGATGGGCGAGCTTGGCGCCCATGGCGAGGCCGAGGCCGTAGCCGAGCTGGGTGGTCTTGCCCCAGCCGATATAGCTGAGCGGCGTGGTGGATTTCCAGAAAGGCGTGAGCTGATCACGCGGGCTGCCGGCATCATGGGTGATGATGGTGTTCGCCACATCCACCGTGCGCATCAGCTCGTTGATCACCCGGTATGGTGTGATCGGGCATTCGCGCGAGGTGAGCTTGGCCTGCCACTCGGCGAGCCAGGGCAGGCGGATGGCATCGATGCGCGCGGCGGTGGCGGCGACATCGCGCTGGGTGCGCAGGCGATCGGCGACCGCCGGGAGCAGCGCGTCGAGCGTGAGGGCGGCGTCACCCAGCAATCCCAGGCGCACCTCGATGTCCTTGTTGAGGTGGCGGGGATCCAGCGTGGCGTGGATGATGGTTTTGCCTTTCGGCATGGTGACGCCGAAGGGGGTTTCGCCGAACGAGCAGCCGATGCCGAAGATCAGGTCGGCATCGTCGAGGAAATGGCGCACCGCGCGCGGCATCGCGGCACCGCCGGCACCGAGCGCGAGGGGATGATCCTCGGGGAAGGCGCTCTTGCCTTCGAGCGAGGTGCAGACAGGCACCGCGAGCAGCTCGGCGAGCGCGCGCAGCTGGGGCCAGGCGCGGGCGTAGTGCACGCCCTGGCCGACATAGAAGACCGGGCGTTCGGCGGCGACCAGCATGGCGGCCGCGCGGTCGACATCGGCGGGGTCGGGGCCGTAGCGGGTGACGATGACGGGCTGATAGTTGAAATTCTCCGGCACCTCCTCGCCCCAGACATCGCGGGGGATTTCCACCACGCAGGGGCCGCCGCGGCCGTTGCGCAGCTGGGTGAAGGCGCGGCGGAAGACGTTGGCGGTGTCGGCCCCCGAGGTGAGGCTTTCGACCGATTTGGTGATGTGGGCCATGCCTTTGGGGGCGGAGAAATTGGGGTCGACATGCGCGAGCCGGCGGTCATAGCCGCCGGGCAGCACCAGCAGCGGCACGCTTTCGGAATAGGCCTGGGCGATGGCGCCGAGCGTGTTCTCGGTGCCCGGGCCGTTCTGCATCGCGAACACGCCGATCTTGCGGCCTGAGCTCAGGCGCGAGAGGGCGTCGGCCATGTGCACGCCGGTGCGTTCCTGCCGCACCACGATGGGGCGGATCTTCACCGCGGCGGCGG
>CAIVDX010000480.1 GCA_903904805.1 uncultured Rhodospirillales bacterium | reverse complement strand
CAGAACAGGCCGTCGATGCCCTGATTGCCGGTCACGGCGACGCCCACCACCCCCACGCCGCCGTGGCCCGTTGGACCGGATGGCGGCGCACTACTGCCGGGGGCCGGGTCATCCGGCGGGACGCCGCCGACATCGGCCACTGACATATACAGGTCCGGCGAATACGCGCCCGCATCGGGACGGGAGGCCGCGGGGTCCGAAAAATCCGGGAATTTGGTCAACAGCTTCGGCATGGTCGGCGTTCCGGATGTCAGCATGGACGCTATGGCAGCATCAAATCTGCCTATGCACAGAACTGCTCATTGGTCTCGATCAAAATCAGCATATAGGCGCAGTATTTCTCACAAAAATGAATATATCAGACATAAAATTGCAAAACCTTGCATGACTGGTTTTCAGGATACAGGCCTGAGTGTGGCGAAGCAGAGACGTGCAGGCGCTTCGTTGATTCGCCGCCCCGTGCTGGCGGGTCAGATACACGGTTTGGTGAGCGTGGCAGGGTTTTGTTTGTATAGCTGGCCGGAAACACCTTGAATTACCTGAATCCCGTGTGATTCCATGCTGGCGTTCGTCGATTCGCGGGGGTTTGCCAGTGTGGACGATAGGGAATCGAACGGGGTTATGACCGGGGCGGATTGCGCTACCCCACTGATCTGACGGATGAGGAATGAAGACTGATCGGGCCGCTGATCCGGCCGGCCAAGCGCGGCGGCAACAAGCGCACCGTGACCATCCGGGAGGTGGTTAACGGACAAGTGTATCTCCTCGGCGCCGGCTGCCAGTGGCGCGCCTTGCCCAAAGACCTTCCGCCAGAGCGCGCGGTCAACGACTCCTTCAAGCGCTGGAACCATGATGGAAAGCTGGACCGCAACCAATACCAACTCTATGTCAATGCTGGGAACAAGCTGAGCGCGCTGCCAGCCCGACAGGGCGTTGATACAGCCACTGGTCTTCGTGCGTGCCTGCCGGGCGCTATTTTCAGCCAAGATGTCCAGGTGCGACGCTGTGCACGAAATTGTGTAGAACACGCTGCTGGCGCATAGAGATTGGCGAGACCGATGTTCATCGAAAAAATCCAACGCACCTCAAGCGTTTCGCTTGCCCGGCCCCTGCCGCTGGTGCGACTCTCTGCCACGTTTCTGGAACCTGAGGTGGTGCGGAACTTGATCAGCCGGCAGATATTGCTCCCTCACGGCAACAAGCGCCTGCTGCGCCGTGACTGAACCCCGGATAGACCGCTCTCTGTTCAGAACGTACTGGACCGTGCTGTCGCGCTGCCGGCGCGCCCCGTTGTTGCTCTACGGGGTGTTGTTTGCGTGTTTTGGGTTGAGCCTGTATCTGCTTGGTGTCGCCACGGTGGTGCCGCGCTATCTGTTCGGTTTGAACGCGGTGCTGTTGCGCCCGACCGAATGGCTCGTCTGGTATAGCGGACTGCCGCTGGTCACTGGCGTCGGGCTCGCCTTGATCGATCTCTTCATCCTGTTTCGTGGCAAGCGCCGCCCAGCTGGGCTGCGGTACGACCCAGTTCCCGCACCATCCATCACCGTGGCGCTGACTGCCTATAACGATGAGGACAGCATCGCAGAGGCCGTTCGGGATTTCCTGTCGCACCGTCTGGTGCGGCAGGTGATTGTGGTCAGCAACAACAGCGCGGATGCAACCTTCGAACGCGCAGCGGCGGCGGGCGCGATCACGTTCAATGAACCGCTGCAAGGCTATGGACGCTGCGTCTACCGATCCCTCAGCGAGGCCGTCAGGCTGCATGGCGATGGGCTGATTGCGCTGTGCGAAGGCGACCGGACGTTCCGGGCCTATGATCTGGACAAGCTTGTTGCCTACATCGCCCACGCGGATATCGTGAACGGAACGCGCACGGTTGAAGGATTGCGCCAGTTTTCCACACAACTCAGCACCTTCATGTATTACGGTAATCTGTTTGTTGGAAAACTGCTGGAGGCCAAGCATCTGGGGCGCGGCACCATCACGGATGTCGGGACCACCTACAAACTGTGCCGCGCCGAACCGCTGGAACGGCTGCTACCCGCTCTGAATTCGGCGATCAACCTTGAATTCAACGCGCATTT
>CAIVDX010000479.1 GCA_903904805.1 uncultured Rhodospirillales bacterium | reverse complement strand
TTCTGATCATCGTCACCCTCGCGGTGTTCATCTTCGCCTTCCGCAACTGAGGCGAGTCCCGAGCGCCTGCCGCGCCACCGCGCCATGCCGCATCGCCGTGCGTCAGCCGCAGGTGGCCAAAGTCCGCCCCCCTCTGCTGGCCGGCCCGGCAAACCCGTGCGTGACGGCGCCGCCGGATCGTTGTATTCCCGCTCAGATGACCATCGGGCGCGCCGCGATCCGGCCGCGACCGCATTTCAACCCGGGCCGAGACGCCCGCCACCGTGCGTCGTGCGATGACGCCGAAGCCTGTCTGCTGGATGACGTGATCGCGTGAACACCATCGCCGCCCGCGCCGTTCTAGCCCAGCAGCCACGCCGCAGCGCGATGCGCCGGCGCGGCGGCGGACTGCCGCGCGGCTGGCGGGCGCTGATGGTCCTGCTGGCGATTGCCCTGCCGCTGGCCTGCGCGGTGATCGCGCTGGCGGCGCACAATGCCAGACAGAGCTATGTGGAGGCGTTCAAGGCGCGGCTGCATGCGTCGGCGATCAACACGCGGATGACGGTCGATTCCCGGCTGGCCGCCTACCTTGCCGCCGCGCAGACGCTGGCCTTTTCCGACCAGCTGCAGGAGGGCGGCGATCCGCTGGCTCTGTATGACCAGGCGCGGCAGACCGGCGAGGCGATCGGCGGCTGGATCGTGGTCGAGGACATGCGGGGGCCGGATATGCCGCAGCTGCTGAACACGCGGCTGCCGCGCGACGGCGGCACCATGCTGCTGCCGCCGGTCCGGCAGCCCGCCCTGCAGGCCTATCGCGAGACAATCCGGCGCGATCTCAAACCGACCGTGTCGGACATTTTCCGCTCGCCGGTGTCGGGCCGGTTGGCGGTGGTGATCGCGGCCCCGGTGCTGGAGCGCCGTGCCGGCCCGGCGCAGGGCAGCCTGCGCGCGGTGGTCGCCGTGCTGGTGGATGTCGAGCGGTTCCAGTCGGTGCTGATGCAGCAGCCGCGGCCGGAGGGCGCGATCGGCTCGATCCTGGATTCCAGCCGGCGGGTGATTGCGCATACCGGCAAGGGCCCGCAATCCGCCGGCGAGGCTCTGCCGCGCCAGCATTCGCTGCCGGATGGACGGCGCGACGGGCTGGTGGAGGATCTGGGCAACCACAGCAACCGGCCGGTCGTCTTCGCGATCGAACATCCGGAGCTGGCGCCGAACTGGCAGATCAATGTGTTCGAACCGGTCGCCAGCATCGACGCGGTCACCGCCTATAATCTGCGCCCACTGCTGCTGGCGGCGGCCACCGTGCCGCTGCTGCTGCTCGCGGCATTGCTGATGATGTGGCGCAGCAGCCGCGACGACCGCCGCGCCTATGAGGAGATGGACCGCATCCTCGCCCACGTGCCGAACGCACTCTATGTGGATTTCATCGCCGCCGATGGCCAGCGGACGCGGGAGTTCCGCACCGCGCGGTCCGGTGCCGTGCTTGGCTATTCGCGCGAGGAGGTGATCGCGCTGGGCGACGACGCGGTGCGCACACTCGACGCGCCGGAACGCGCGCGGTTCGAGACGTTCCGCGCGGCGGTGCGGCGCGACGGCCAGGGCAGCGTCGAGGTGCGCACCCACCCTCGCGACGGCAGCGTGCGGGTGCTGCATTACGACGAATCCTGTTTCGAGCGCTTCGCCGACGGCAGCATGATGGTGGCCGGGGCGATCACCGACATCACCCAGATCACCGTGGCGAAGGACCGGGCGCGGCAGATGGAGAAGCTCGCGGTGCTGGGCGAGGTTGCGGCCGGCATCGCGCATGAGATGAACCAGCCGCTCGCGGCGATTTCGATGGCGGCGGAAAATGCCGAGCGCGCGCTGGCGCGGCCGGCGCCGGACCTGGAGCGGGTGACGGACAAGCTGACGGTGATCACCCGCCAGACCCACCGCATCGCGCAGGTGATCAACCATATCGGCCTGTTCGGCCGCAGCGATGCGGGCGATGTGGATGCCATCAACATCGCTGGCGTGATCAACGGCACATTGATCCTGCTGGACGGACGGCTGCGGCATGAGGCGATCACGGTGACCACCGAGATTGAGGACGAGCTGCCACGGGTGCGTGGCGCGACGGTCATGCTGGAGCAGGTGATGATCAATATCTGCGCCAATGCGATCGACGCCTATCGCGAGCGCCCGCAGCTGAGCGAGCGGCCCCTGCATATCCGCGCCCGGGCCTGCGAAGGCAAGCTGCTGATCACCGTGGCCGACCGCGCGGGCGGGATTCCGAGCGAGGTGCTGCCGCGCATCTTCGACCCTTTCTTCACCACCAAGGCAACCGGCGTGGGCACCGGGCTGGACCTGTCGATCAGCTATGCCACCGTCGCGGACATGGGGGGCACGATCAGCGTGCGCAACGAGAGCGCGGGCGCGCTGTTCGAGATCGTGTTGCCGCCTGCGGAGAGCGCGCCGGCTGGCGGCCCGGCCGGCCTGGCGTTGGCGCCGGGAGCTTTGATGCCTGCGGCGCCGGGAATGTTGCCGCCTGCGGCGCCGGGAGTGTTGCCGCCTGCGGCAGCGGGAGTGTTGCCGCCTGCGGCAGCGGGGGCGTTATCGCCGGCAACGCCGGTCTGAGTGGCTATTCCGGGAGGGGGATGAACTCGGCGTCGTCACCGGGGACGGGGGCGAAGCGGCCGGACTTCCAGTCCGCCTTGGCGGCCTCGATGCGGTCTTTCGAGCTGTGCACGAAGTTCCACCAGAGATGGCGCGGGCCATCCATCGGCTCGCCGCCGAGCAGCAACAGCTGGCCGTCGGCGACGGCGCGCAGGGTGATGCGGTCGCCGGGGCGGAAGACCAGCAGCTTGTGCGCGCCGTAGGTCTCGCCGGCGATCTCGATCGTGCCGGAGATCACATAGACGGCGCGCTCGGCGTGCTCATTGGGCAGCGGCAGCGCGGCGCCGGCAGTGAGCTGGGCGTCGGCATAGAGCATGCTCCAGTCGGTTTTGACCGGCGAGCTGACGCCGTAGCCGTGGCCGACGATCATGCGCACGGACACGCCCGTATCCTGCAGCAGCGGCAGCTCGGCGGCGCTATGGTGGTAGAAGGCCGGGGCATCCTCCTCATGGGCCTTGGGCAGGGCCATCCAGCTTTGGATGCCCTGCATGGTCTGACCGCTGGCGAGGCGTTCGGGGGCGGAGCGTTCGGAATGGACGATGCCGCGTCCGGCGGTCATCCAGTTGACCTCGCCTGGTGCGATGTCGGCCAAGGTGCCGAGGCTGTCACGGTGACGGATCGAGCCCTCGGTGAGATAGGTGAGGGTGGCGAGGCCGATATGCGGGTGCGGGCGGACATCGACGCCCTGGCCGGGGGCGAACATCGCCGGGCCCATATGGTCGAGGAAGACGAACGGGCCGACCATGCGGCGGGCGATCGCGGGCAGCGCGCGGCGGACGCGGAAAGCGCCGAGATCCTTGGTGGCGGGGTCGATGACGATGTCGACCGCACCTTCCGGGGCGTGCCGATCTGCGGCGTAGTCGGTGAGCCAGCTCATCGTCGATCCCCCTTTTTGCGCTGCGGATGTCGGCACGCCGGCGCGTCAAATCAAGCCGCCCCCTGCTGTGCGATCGGGATGGCTGCGCTATGTTGGGGGTGACCAGCCGAAGGAGCCTGTCCATGCCCAGCACCCCCATCCGCGCCGCCATTGTTGGCGGTGGCCTTGGCGGATTGTCCGCCGCGATCGCGCTGCTGCGGCAGGGGATCGATGTGACGGTGTTCGAGCAGGCGGACCAACTGGGCGAGGTTGGCGCGGGGGTGTTCATCTATCCGAACAGCCTGCGCATGCTGGAACGGGCCGGGCTGGGGCCGGCGCTGGCGGGCGTGGGGGCGCCGGTGGGGCCGGGGTCGGAATATTATCGCATGGATGGCTCGGTGGTGGGCCAGGTGATGACCTCCGACAGTGCCGGGACGACCGGGATGTATGGCATGCACCGGGCCGATCTGCTGGGGGTGTTCGCCGCCGAGGTGCCCAGCGGACGGGTGCGCACCGGGCATCGCTGTGTGGGGTTCGAGCAGAACGCCGATCAGGCCACGGTGCATTTCGCCAATGGGGCGCGCTTTTCAGCCGATCTGGTGATCGCCGCGGATGGCATTCATTCCAGTCTGCAGAAGTATGTGGTGGAGCCCTCGCCGCCGATCTATTCGGGGTTTCGGGCCTATCGCGGGCTGCTCTCGATGGCGGATCTGCCGGGCTGGCGGCCGCGCGCGCATCAGGTCTGGATGGGCGAGGGCAAGCATTTCATGGTGTTCCCGGTGCGGCGGGGCGAGATGGTGAATTATGTCGGCTTCGTGCCGACCAAGGCGGAGACGATCGAAAGCTGGTCCGCACCGGGCGACCGTGATGAGCTGGCGGCGGCCTATGCCGGGTGGGACAGCCGCGTGACCGGGCTGCTCTCGAAGGTGACGAGCTGCTTCTGGTGGGGTCTGTATGACCGC
This sequence comes from uncultured Rhodospirillales bacterium, assembly GCA_903904805.1. Classification (GTDB taxonomy): domain Bacteria; phylum Pseudomonadota; class Alphaproteobacteria; order Acetobacterales; family Acetobacteraceae; genus CAIVDX01. Next base: position 1,714 of record CAIVDX010000479.1, on the reverse strand, counting down.
CAGCCGCTGGCGCGCTGGAGCAATGGGCGGCTGCTGCTGCTGGGCGATGCGGCGCATCCGATGCTACCGCATCTGGGCCAGGGGGCGAACCAGGCGATCGAGGACGGCTTCGCGCTAGCGATTTTCCTCGCCGGGCGGAAGGCGTCGGAGGTGCCGGCGATCCTGCCGCGGCACCAGGCGTTCCGCAGCGCGCGCACCGACATCGTGCAGGCCGAGGCGCGGCGGAACGGGCAGCGCTATAATTCGCAATATGAGAGCCTGGAGCAGCGGGATCACGAGATCGCGCATGCTGCGGAGCTGCGGGCGTGGTTCTATGATTACGATGTCGGCAAGTCGGCGCTGGAGCTGACGGCGTAGGCGGGCGGCGTAATCGGGCGGCGTAATCGGGCGGCGGGGCGGCCGGCACGACGATGAATTTTCGCTGACGGGGACTCCCGTCTCGCCGTTCGGTGGTCTAGGGTCGTCGTATCGATCCGCGGACTGACGGGCGTCGAGGGGGAGATTGTGATGCGGTTTCAGATGATGGGGCGTTGCCTGGGCGTTGCGGCGGCGCTGCTTCTCGGCAGCTTCCCGGCGGTTCAGGCGCAGACGGCACCGGCGAAGCGTGCGCCGACAAAGGCCGCGCCGGCCAGCACGATGGTGCTGGAACCGCGGGCGATGGAGCTGCTGAAGGCGACCAGCGAGAAGCTGGCCTCGGCCAAGGCGCTGAGCTTCACCGCGGTGGCCAGCTATGAATATCCCAGCAAGCTCGGCCCGCCGATCCTCTACACGGTGCGCCATGATGTGGCGATGCGCCGGCCGGATCGGTTGCGGGTGATCATTCCCGGCGATGGGCCGGCCTCGGAATTCTATTACGATGGCAAGGCGATCATGGCCTATGCGCCGGCGGAGAACCTGGTGGCGGTGGCGGATGCGCCGCCGAGCATCGATGGCGCGCTGGCCGAAGCCTATAAGCTGGCCGACATCTATTATCCGTTCACCGATCTGCTGGTCGCCGATCCCTACAAGGCGCTGGTGGATGGGGCGATCCTAGCCTTTTATATCGGCCCGTCCGGCGTGGTCGGCGGGGTGAAGACCGAGATGGTCGCCTGGGCGAACAAGGATGTGTTCCTGCAGATCTGGATCGGCGCCGAGGACAAGCTGCCGCGGCGGGTTCGCGCGGTGTATCGCAATGATCCCGCGCGGCTGCGCCATGAGCTGGATCTGTCGAACTGGCAGGTCGACAGCGTGATCGCCGATGAGGCGTTCGGCTCGAGTGCCGCGAAGGCGGCACAGCCGATGAGCTTCAAGAGGCCGGCCACACCGCCCGCGGTGAAGCCGATTGTGAAGCCGATTGAAAAGCCTGGCGCGAAGCCGGCGGCGAAGGCAACCCCATGAGCACGAGGACGCAGATGAAGCCGATCATCACCATCGCCACCGCCGCGCTCATCGCGCTGGCGGGCACCTCGCCGGCCGGTGCCTGGGCCACCGCCAACCGCTATGGCGGCAGCACCTCACACAGCTATGACAGCACCAGCCATACCAACGCCTATGGCGGCAGCTCCAGCTACAGCTATGGCAACGGGGCGTCACACTCCAACGCCTATGGCGGCAGCACCTCGCATAATTATGATGGGGGCACGACGCACACCAACACCTATGGCGGCAGCACGTCGGGTGAGTATGGCGAGGGGGCGACGCACACCTATCCCGGTGGGGCGACGGCCTATCATCC
>CAIVDX010000478.1 GCA_903904805.1 uncultured Rhodospirillales bacterium | reverse complement strand
GCACGGCAGCCATGCGTTCGAGCATGTCCTCGACCGAGGGGGGCACCTCCTCGAAGCTGCCGGTTCCGTGCAGCACGTGATGGGCGTAGATGGCCTGGATGTCGGCGGCGTCGTCGCGGGTGGCGGGACGGATCTGCATGATGGCTGCCTCGGGCGTGCTTGGGCACTGACTGTGGTGATGCATGAATGCCGGATCAATGGAGTCGACGGTTGGTTGAAATTGTCATATCCGACGCGCCGGTAGCCATTGAAGCCATGGGGCATCCGGTGGCACAGCGGCGAAATCGTGACAGATCGTAAGTCTGCGTAAACGAGAGTATTATTTGATCCCAGTATGGCACGGCACGTGATATGTGGCCCTCGGATCACGGGCGACGGCCGGACCGTCATTGCTGCCACATGATGGCCATGACGGCCCACCACAAGGACGAACCCAGCCAGCGAGGGCAACAGGCGCGCCCTCGGCCAGCGGCGGCGACGGCCAGCATGGCCCGCCGGAATCAGGAGCGGATGAGGCGATGAGCGAAGAGAACGGCTACGGGAGCGAAGGGTCGATCGGGCCGGACACCGTCAGTGACGGCGCCGACCTGGTCGAGACCCGGCTGCGCGCGGTCATCGCGGCCGCCCGCTATAACGGCATCGAGCTGGATCGCCGCGACTTCCGTCAGGCCTCACCGGAGACAGTGCCGCCGCCGGCCGCGCTGGTGGAGTGGCTGCGTGGCTCGGGCCTGTGGGCGAAGGCGACGCGGCTGCGCTGGAAGGACCTGCTGAGGTTCACCGATGGCGCGCCGGTCGTGCTGCTGTTCCGTGACGGCAGCGCCGGCCTGCTGACCCAGGGTGAGGCGCAGCGCAATCTGGTGTGGATCAAGGACCCGCGCGCGGCGAGCGCGGATGCGCCCGTCGCGGTGGACGAGTTGCGGCTGTCGCAGGTCTGGGGCGGCGAGGTTCTGCTGGTGCGTCGCGCCCGCGGTGCCGAGCAGGAGGACAGCCCGTTCACGCTGGGCTGGCTGGTGCGCCTGGTGATGCAGCAGCGCGGCATTCTTCGGAATCTGGCGTTCTCGTCGGTGGCGATCAGCTTTCTGACCATTGTGCCGCCGCTGCTGGTGATGGTGGTGGTCAATCAGGTGGTCGTGCATCGCAACATGTCGACGCTGGCGATGATCTCGATGATTTTGGCCATCGCGGTGGTGTTCGAGACGCTGCTGACCTTCGCGCGCCGCGAGCTGATCCTGGTGTTGTCGGCCCGGGTGGACACCGAATTGAACCTGCATGTGTTCAATCGGCTGCTGGCGCTGCCGATGGAGTTTTTCGAGCGCAACCAGGCCGGCAAGACCACCTACGAGGTCATGCAGATCACGCAGATCCGTGAGTTCATCACCGGCCGCATGATGGCCACCGGGTTGGATATGGTGACTCTGGTCATCATGATCCCCGTGCTGTTCGCGATCAGCAGCGTGCTGACCTGGTGGGTGGTCGGCGGCTCGGTCGTGGTGGCGTTGATCATCATGGTGTTCCTGCCGGCGCTGCGGGTGCTGACAGGCAAGGTGTTGGCCGCCGAAAGCGCGAAGGGCTCGGTGATGGTCGAGACCGTCTATGGCATTCGGACCGTGAAATCGCTGGCGTTGGAGCAGGCCCGCAAGGAATTGTGGGACCAGAAGGTGGCCGAGGCGGCTGAACTGCGCCTGAAGGCGGGCCGGCTGGCGCGCTGGCCGATGGCGTTGTCACTGCCGGTGGAACGCTTCATCGAGCGCGGCATTCTGCTGATCGGCGCCTACATGATCCTCACCGGCGCGACCGATGTGGATGTGGGCGCGCTGATCGCCTTCATGCTTCTGGGCATGCGTGTGGCCGCGCCGCTGATCTCGATGGCGCATCTGGTCGAGGAGTTCGAGCAGGTGAACGCCGCGGTGGGCATCGTTGGCGGGGTGCTGAATCAGCCGCCGGAGACGCGCGGCGTGGACAATGGTCTGCGGCCGCGGTTCGAGGGCGCGCTGAGCTTCAAGGATGTGACCTTCACCTATCCGCTGGCGCGCCAGCCCGCGCTGGATGGGTTGGAATTCGAGGTTCCGGCCGGCTCGACGCTGGGTCTGGTTGGGCGCTCCGGCTCGGGCAAATCGACCATCACGCGCCTGCTGCAGGGCATCAACCGCGAATATACCGGCTTCATCAAGATCGATGGCGTGGATCTGCGCGAGATCAACCTTCAGCATCTGCGCCGCAGCTTCGGCGTGGTGTTGCAGGACAATTTCCTGTTCCGCGGATCGGTGCGCGACAACATCATCGCCAACCGGCCGGGACTGGTTTTGGATGACGTGGTGCGCGCCGCGCGGATGGCCGGTGCCGAGGAATTCATCGAACGGCTGCCGCAGGGCTATGACACCTGGATCGAGGAAGGCTCGCCGAACCTGTCCGGTGGTCAGAAGCAGCGTCTGGCGATCGCGCGCGCGATCATCTCCGACCCGCGCATCCTGATCCTGGACGAGGCGACCTCGGCGCTGGATCCGGAAAGCGAGGCGCTGGTGAACGCCAATCTGGCCCGGCTGGCGGTGGGGCGGACCATGCTGGTGGTGTCGCACCGTCTGTCGTCGCTGGTGGATTGCGACTCCATTCTGGTGCTGGATCGCGGCAAGATGATCGATATCGGGCAGCACAAGGTGCTGGTTGAGCGGTGCGCCATCTATCGCCAGCTCTGGCTGCAGCAGAATCGCCATATCGATCCGCAGGGGCGCAGCGCGCCGGGCCCGGTGCTGGCGCAAGGCGATGACTAAGGCGATGGCTAAAGTTCCGCCTGGCGTTGCGATGACCCACCAGATGACCACGACCCGAACCAAGGAGGCCTCGATATGAGTGCCAGCAGCGGCGCCCTGGTGCCGAACAATCTGCCGATCCCGGCAGGCTCGGCCGACGCGATCCTGGAATTCCAGCGCCCGACCGCGGGACTTCTTGTCCAGCCGGTCTCACCGATTGCCAACCGGCTCGGCATTGTGACCAGCGTGGCGGTGCTCGCCTGCGTGGCTCTGATCTGCTTTTTCCCGATCAACCGGGTGGTGACCGCGCCGGGCCGGGTCATCGCGCTGACGCCCACCATGGTGCTGCAGCCGTTGGAGCTTTCCGTCGTGCGGGCAATCTATGTGCGCGAGGGAGCCAAGGTGCATGCGGGCGATCTGCTGGCCCGGCTCGACCCCACATTCACCCAGTCGGACACGTCGATGTACGAGTCGCAGGCGCGCAGCTACGGCGCCGAGGTGGACAGGGCGCGCGCCGAACTGGCCGGCCTGCCCTATGAGCCGACCGCCACCGACGCCGACAGCATGCAGCAGCGCGCCCTGTATCTGCAGCGCAAGGCGGCGTTGGACGCGCAGATGTCGCAATATCAGAGCAAGATCGCCAGCCTGCAGCAGACCGTGCAGCGGATCACCTCCGACGTCGCCGGCTACCAGTCGCGACTGGCGATCGCCACCGATGTCGAGGCGATGCGCAAGAAGCTGGAAGGTCTGCAGGTCGGCAGCCATCTGAACACGCTGGCCGCCGAGGACAACCGCTCCGAGATCACCCGCCAGCTGACCAGCGCACAGGCGCAGGTGCAAAGCTCGCGCGCCGACCTGCTCGCCGCGATCAATGAGCGGGACTACCAGCTGCAGGATTGGCGCTCGAAGACCTCGCAGGAGCTGACCGACGCGCAGCGCAAGCTGTCGGACGCGCGCGAGGCGCTGGTGAAGGCACAGCGCCGGCGGGACCTGGTGGAGATGCGGGCCGATCGTGATGCCACCGTGCAGTGGGTGTCGAAAGTGTCGGTCGGCTCGGTGGTGCAGGCGGCCGAGCAGCTGATGATCCTGGTGCCGGAGACCACGCAATACGCCGTTGAGGCGAAGATCCCCGGCGACGAGATCGGCTTCGTGGCGCCCGGACAGAAGGTCGTTATCAAGCTCGACACCCTGTACACGCAGACCTACGGCTATGCCGAAGGCACGGTGATGCAGATCAGCCCGGACAGCTTCCTGGCCGCTGACGCTGGCACCACGCCGGCGGCGCAGCGCGCGGTGACGGGGCTGGCCAGCTCCGTGGCCGGCTCGGCGCCGACGGAGAACGCCGCGCTCAGCTCGGCCGGCTATTACCGCGCCAAGATCAGCATCGATGAGCAGAAATTCCGCAGTCTGCCGGCGGAGTTCCACTTCATGCCGGGCATGTCGCTGGTGGCCGACATCGAGGTGGGCCAGCGCACGCTGCTGGCCTATCTGCTGGGCCGCGCGGCGCCATTGATGACCGAAGGCTTCCGCGAGCCGTGAGGCACGACCTGATCCATGCTGTGGCAATGAGGGCGTGGGGATGCTGAAGGACTGGTTCGCGGACCGACGCCTGAAGCAGGCGGAGGCACTGCTTGCGGCCGACCGCAAGGCGGATGCGTTCAAGCTGTTCGCGCGGGCCGCGGCGGCGGGCAATGTGGAGGCACAGTTCCGTGTCGGCCGTGCCTATCTGAGCGCGGAAGGCGTGCCGCCAAGCCGGCTGGATGCGGTGCGCTGGCTGACCCAGGCGGCCGAGGCCAACCATGTCGAGGCGCAGACGCTGCTCGCCACGCTCTATCTGCACGGGCTGGGCAGCGGCTCGGTCGAGCTGGGAGCCAATCCGGCGGCGGGGCTGTTCACCAGTGCTGAGTCCGGCGCGCCGGACTATGAGCGCGGGCTGATCTGGGCCCGGCGCGCGGCCGACGCGGGCTCCGCGGAAGGGCAGGCTTTGCTCGCCTTCATTCTGACCTCCGGCCCGGAGGAGATGCGCGATCTCGACCAGGCCGAGATCTGGTATCGCCGCGCCGCCGACAACAACTCGCCGCAAGGCGCCTTCGGGCTGGGCCTGTCGCTGCTCCGCCGCGCGCAGACCCCGGAGGAGCGCGCCACCGCGAATGACTGGATCGAGCGCGCCGCCGACGGCAAGCTGCCCAGCGCGCAGTACCTCACCGGACTGATGTACGAAACCGGCTCCGGGCGCGCGCAGGATATGCCGCGCGCGGTGGCCTTGTATCGCACCGCAGCCGATCTCGGCGTGCGCTCGGCAATGGCGCGGCTGGGGCTCTGCCTGATGGAGGGCCGCGGCTGCAAGAAGGACACGCAGACCGGAGAAAGCTGGCTGCGCCGCGCCGCCCTGGCCGGCGACCGCGACGCGGCGGCCCTGGTCGGCGAGATGTATTCCCGCGGGGGTGAACTGCCGCCGAACTATGCCGAAGCGGCGATGTGGTTCACCCGCGCCGCCGAAGCCGGCCATGCGGCATCGGCCCGCTCGCTGGGCCTGCTGTTCGCATCGGGTGCCGGCGTGATGCGCGACCCGCAGGAGGCCGCGCGCTGGCTGCGTCGCTCGCTCGAACTGGGCGGCCAGGATGCGACGATCGACCTGGCCAAGCTGGTGCTCGAAGGGGCCGCCTCGCAGGAGGATGGCAGGCAGAGCCGGCAATGGTTCGAGACCGCCGCGGGCAATGGGGACCTGGTGGCGGCGTTCAATTTCGGCATCTGCCTGGCGCAGGGTGTGGGCATCGCGCGTGACGACCGCCGTGCGGCGATCTGGCTGCGCCGCGCCGCCGAAGGTGTGGTCAACGCGCAATATTGGTACGGCCGCATGCTGATCGAGGGCCGTGGCCTGGAGCCTGATCCGGAGGAAGGCCGCCGCTGGGTGGAGCGCGCCGCCGAAACCGGCATGACCGATGCCCTCGTGCTGCTGGCGGAACTGCATGTGAATGGCCGCAGCGGTTTCGAGCGCGACCATCACCGCGCGCTGGAACTGTTCGAGCGCGCCGCCGGGCAGGGCCATGTCGGCGCGATGTTCGCCTTGGGCGCGCTGCATGGCGGCGGTCACGATATTCCCACCGACACCACCACCGCGCAGCGCTGGTTCCGCAAGGCGGCCGAGCGCAACCATCCGCATGCACAGATGATGCTGGGCCGGTTCCTCGCCCGCGGTGTCGCCGGCGAGACCGACCAGTCCGCCGCGCGCGACTGGCTGCGGCGTGCATTGGCGCAGGGGCTGTCCGAGGCTGCCGGCGACCTCGCAGCACTGGATGCCACGCCGCCGGCGGGCCGCGCCGCGGCGAGCTGAGCGCCTGGCTCCGTCCGCTTCCCCCAAACCGACCGACGGGCTGGCGCGCCAACACGCGCTGTATCATGCCGCCATGGCCGCCGGCCGCGCCGCGCAGGAGGCAGGTGACGCCGAGCGCGCTCTCTACTGGCTCGATCGGGCCCGCCGGATCACCCCGCAGGACCAGCCACTGGCGCTGGAGGTGGCGATCCTCGGCCTGCAGACCAACGATCCGCTTGCCGCACCGATATTCGAGCGGCTGGCGCGGCGGTTCGACGTCGCTGAGGCCTGGCTCGGGCTGATCGCGGCCCGCGTGCTCGCCAACAATCATGAGGGGGCCGCCGAAGCGCTCGCCGAACTGCTCGGGCGCCACGCCTGGCGGCCGGACTGGGAGCTGGTGGTCAGCCGCGCCGTGCCATCGGACGGCTGGTGCGCGCTCGCCGGCGACGGGCGGTTGCATGCGGGGCGCGCCGACATCGTATGGCAGCTGGACGGCGTGACGCTGCGCGCGGGTGCGGCCAGGCTGCCGGCCGGCTGGCAGCGCGCACGCCGGCTCACCGCGACAGTCGACGGCAGCGAGGCGATCGGCAGCCCGATCCGGATCGACCGGATGGTGCGGTTGGAAGGCCGCATCGCCGCCGGTCCGGATGGGCTGAGCGGCTGGGTCTGGCACCCGGCCGACCCCGAGCGGGTGCCGGTGCTGCGCCTGCCAGGCCGGCCGGACCAGGTGATCCGGGCGCGGCGACGCCTTGACGTGCGCCCCGCCGGCCACCCCTTCGCCCAGCCGCGGATCGTGGATATTCCCGCCGAGATGCTGCGCGCGGCCGACCGCCCTGCCCGGCTGCTCGGACCGGACGGCAAACAGCCCGGAGCGCCGCGCGCCACGCCAGCGTCGCGCCCCACACCGGCGCCGGACGGTCCGGCGGTCATCCTGGTCAGCCATGATGCCGGCGGCGGCACCGCGCTGGCCGTGCGCGCGCGGGCGGCGGCGTTGATCGCCGAAGGACGCCGCCCGGTGATCCTCACCCCCGCGGACAAGGGGCGCACACGGCTCGATGGCGTGCCGCACAGCATGGCCGAACTGGTGAAGGCGCTGCGCGCCCTGCGCCCGCTCTGGCTGGAGCAGCATCATCTGCGTGGCCATGTGGCGGGGATCGCCGGGCTCGCCGCGCGGCTGCGCATCCCCGCGCGCGTCTGGCTGCATGATTATGCGGTGATCTGCCCGCGCACCTCGATCGCCGGCCCGGACGGGCGCTATTGCGGCGAGCCGCCGCCATCCGACTGCGCCGCGTGCCTGGCTGCCTGCGGCGATCCGGTTGTGGATGTGGCTGCGTTGCGGCGGGGCTCGGCGAGGATGCTGGCGGCCGCCGAGCAGGTGCTGACCCCCTCGGCCGACGCGGCGGCGCGGCTGCAGCGCCATTTTCCGGCGATCACCCCGCTGATCGTTGCGGGTGACGAGGTGCGTGCGCCGTGGGGCCGGCAGGCGCGGGCGGACCGGCTGGTGGTCGCGGTGGTCGGCGCGATCACCGCCCGCAAGGGGCTGGATGTGCTGCTGGACTGCGCGCGCGATGCCGCCGCGCGGGGGCTCGATCTGGAGTTCGCGCTGGTTGGCTTCTCCGAGGACGACGCCGCGCTGATCGAGACCGGGCATGTGCGCATCACCGGCCTGTTCGACGAGGATGAGTGCCAGGGTCTGATCGCCCGGCAGCGCGCGGCGTTGGGGTTCGTGCCCTCAGTGTGGCCGGAAACCTGGTGTTTCGCGCTCAGCCATCTCTGGCAGGCCGGGTTGCCGACAGTGGCGTTCGATCTGGGCGCGCAGGGCGAGCGGGTGCGCGCCGCCGGTGGGCTGGTGCTGCCGGTGGCGCTGCCGGCCGGGCGGATCAATGACGCGCTGTTGGCCTATGCCCGCGCGACGGGGGAGCCGGCCAGGCGCTGATGCCGTGCGCGGGTGGCGCGCTCGATCGCGCTGGCCACCAGCGCATCGACATGCAGTTCGTCGCGCACATAGGCGAGCAGACGCAGCGCCTCCTGGTCGGCGAAGCCATCGGCGGCGGCGACCTCGCAGGCCAGGGCATAGGCGGTCTCGCGCAGGCGTGGCTCCAGCGCGTCGCGGATCAGCCGGCTGGCGTGGGCCAGCCCCTTTGATTCGCCGAGCAGGGCGATTGCCGCCTCGGTGGCGGTGGCCAGATCGGCCGAGCTGAAATCCTCGAAGATCGGCAATGTTTGCACCAGGCCGGACATCACGCCGATCTCGCGGTCGGTGATGCCATCGGTGGCGGCGATGAGGACCATGGTGCAGACCAGGGCCTCGGGCGGGGTCAGGGCGGGGAGCGTGGACATGCCCCAGCATCCGCCGTTGCGCGCGCCTGGGCAAGGCTTGCCGAGACCACTGGCAACCATGGGCGAAATATCATAGCCTTTCAGCCAATCCGGCCAGCAGAGCCGGCGCAGAGAGGGAGGGCCAGATGAAGGACCTGATCAGACAATATCTCGACAACGGGATTTCGCGGCGCAAGCTGATGCGCGGGCTGTCGGCTGCCGGGATGACGGCCGCGGCGGTGAAGACCGTGGCCGAAAGCTTCGCCCCGCTGCCCGCCGAGGCGGCCACCATGAAGCCGGGCGAGGGCATCCGCGAGGTGACCGGCAATGGCGGCATGCTGTATATCCAGCAGCTGAAATCCGCTGGCGTGGACTATATTTTCTTCAATCCCTCGACCGGCGACGCGCCCTTCTACGATGCGCTGGTGGAGGTGCCCGAGATCCAGCTGATCAAGGGCATCCAGGAGGGCGCCGTGGTGGCGATGGCCGACGGTTATGCCCGCATGTCCGGCAAGATGGGCGTGGCGCATATCGCCAATGTGGGCCTGCCGAACGGCATGACCCAGCTGGTGAATGCCTACAAGGACCGCATCCCGGTGCTGCTGACGGTGGCCGCCTTCGGCACCGAGACCGCCGGTCGGGATTATGGGCAGGATTACGATCATCAGGAAACGATGGTTCAGCCGATCACCAAATCCTATTGGATGGCGGAGAACTGCGCGGGCATTCCGGATGTGACACGGCGGGCGCTGAAATTCGCCACCACGCCGCCGACCGGGCCGTGCTTCCTGTCGATCCCCGACGATCTGCTGCGCGAGCGTGCGACGGCGCGGATCTATGACAAGTCGCTGTTCAACGTGCCGATGCGCATCCGGCCGGATGCCAGCGATGTCGAGGCGGTGGCGAAGCTGCTGATCGAGGCGAAGAATCCGCTGATCTCCGTGGGCGACGAAATCACGCTGAGCCGTGCCGAGCATGAGGTGGTGGAACTCGCCGAACTGCTGGGCATTCCGGTGTGCGGCCAGGTGGGCCAGGGCAACTGGTCGAAGCCCTTCCCGACGCGCAACCCGCTGTATATCGGCACCTTCGTGGCGCAACCGCGCTTCCCTGGCGCGGTGGATGTGCATTTCAACATTGGTGACCAGGTTGGCGAGAAGCTGATCCCCGGCTCGATCACCATCACCATGCGCATCGATCCGGTGGGCGCGGCGCGCGCCTGGCCGGCGAATCTCGCGATGGTGTCCGACATCAAGCTGGGCGTGGCGGACATCATCGCCGCCGTGCGCGCGATGGCGCCGGCGGCACGGCTGAAGCAGATCGCCGATGATCGGGCCTCACGCGTGTATGCCTACACCGCCAGCATGCAGAAGATGCGTGATGCCATCGCGCGGGATCTGAACAATGCCAGCTCGATCACGATGGAGCGGCTTGGTGTGGAGCTCGATGCCGGGTTGGAGAAGGACACGATCTATGTGTCCGACTGCGATTCCGGGCGCGCGATGGATCCGTTCATGGCGTGGGGCGCGGGGGCAAAGACCTATGTCTCCACCAGCCCGAACATTCTGGGCTGGGGCCAGGCCTCGGCCACGGGAGCGAAACTGGCGCGGCCGAACATGCCGGTGGTCTCCTGCATGGGCGATGGCAGCGCGCTGTTTGGCGGGCCGCAGCCGCTGTGGAGCCAGGCGCGGTACAGCGTGCCGGTGACCAACATTGTTGTGAACAACAAGAGCTACAACAACGAGCGCAACCGCATCTGGAGCATCATCGCCGGGCAACAGTTCCGCTCTGGCAAGGACATGACCTGCTACAATGGCAGCCCCGATGTGGATTTCGCCAAGGCCGCCTCGGCCTTCGGCGTGGAGGGCGAGACGGTGTCCGATCCCGCCAAGATCCAGGATGCGCTGGCGCGCTCGAAGCGGGCGAATATCGAGGGCAGGCCGTATCTGTTGGACATTCATGTCGAGCGTGAAGGGGTTGGCGCGGTGTCGGAATGGCATCCGCCCTTCTCGGTCGCCGCGCAACGCACACGGATGGTCTGATCATGAATCGTATTGCTCTGATGGCCGCTTTGGGCGGCTTGTTCATTGCTGCGTCCGCTCATGCGCAAACCGCACCGAGCCCGTTCCCGCCTGGGGATAATCGCGATCTGGTTGCCACCAATTGCACGCAATGCCACGGCGCACAGGCGATCGTGCAGCTGCGGATGAATGAGGTGGGCTGGCGCAATCAGGTCTATAACATGGTCCTTCGCGGTGCGCAGATCGGGCCGGATCAGCTGGAGCCGGCGGTAAAATATCTCGCCACCGCTTTCGGACCAGGCGTGCCATTTGCCAATGCCGCTGCGCTGAACGTCAGCCTGCCGGACGGGGATGGCAAAAACCTTGTCGAAGGTGGCTGCCAACTTTGCCACGGGCTGGATCGGGTGACGGCGACGCGGCGGACCGAGGCGCAATGGACCGCCATCGTCAATCGCATGGCCTTTATCGGCTCGCCGGTGGAGCCGAGCCAGAAGGCAACGATCGCGGCTTATCTGTCGAAGAATTACGGCGTGCCGACACAGACCGCCGCGAAATAGCTTGCGGCTTTGATCAGGCGGCGACGGTGTGCTGTTCGCGCGACAGCACATCGTCGATCATGCGGCGCGCCGCCACCGCGGCGGCGTCGTTGGTGGTGCTGACCATCGGCAGGTCGGGGGCGGCGTCAATGTTGGCCTGCTGCAGATCGAGAATCGTCAGGTCCTCCTCGAAGGCCTTGGTGGTGATCTGGTGCATGAAGGCCGTCACGCCCGCATTGTCGATCTGGAAATCGCGTGTGGTGGCCCAGAAGTAATGGCAGCTTGTTTCGGTTTCCGGGGTCATCGCGTTGTGCAGCAGGATGTGCATCGATTTTGAGGCGGGGCCGGCACGCTCGGTGGTGGTGATCTCCAGCGTGATGGTGCTGGGCGGGGTGAAATGCATGATCTTGGTCTGGTCGCAGCGTGGCGCGAAACCCTGGGCGATGTTGTGCGGTGGGGTTGGGATGTCGGTGCTGGCGCGGATCGATCGGACGAAATCGGGGCCGCGCTCGAGCGAGAGTTTCGCGGATGTGTCGTCACTGCCGATAGTGCCGCCATGGATGAAGGCGACATGGGAGAGATCGAGCAGGTTTTCGACCAGCAGCAGATAGCTGGATTTCGCGTGCATGTGCAGCGTGCTGCCTGCCCATCCTGGCTTTTCGTTGCTGGAGAAATCCGGAATCAGCGATTCGTCGGCGCGGGCGGCCTCGCCCATCCACAGCCAGACGAAGCCGTGGCGTTCCACCACCGGGACGGCTGGCACGCGGGCGGCGGCGGGGATCTTCTCCTGGCCGGGGATCGAGGTGCAGATGCCATCCCCACCGAAGGCATAGCCGTGATAGGGGCAGCGGATGCTCTCACCCACCACCACGCCGGGGCTGAGCGGGGCGGCGCGATGGGCGCAGCGATCGGCGAGGGCGGCGGCGCGGCCGCTTTCGGTGCGGAAGATCACCATGCGCTGGCCGAGCAGCGTGCGGCCGACGGGGGTGGTGAGTTCGCCGGACAGGGCGCCGGCATACCAGGCGTTGCGAACAAACATCACAGACTCCTCAGGCAGCAGAGAGAAAGATCAGCACCGTGCAGAGCAGGCCGGCCGTCCAGGCGACCGAGCGCAGGGTGGCGAGGTCGCGCAGATAGCACAGGATATAGATCAGCCGGAGCACAATGAAGGTGACGGCGAGCGTGTCGAGCCGGACCTGCGGCGCGCCGGCGATCTGCGCGATGATCACCGCGGCGGCAAAGGGCGGAAACACCTCGTGGCTGTTGCTCTGCGCGGCCATCGCGCGGGCGCGCCAGCCGGTGAGGCCCGCCATCCATTGGCGCGGATGGTGATTGTCGAAGCCCGGCGCGCCCCATTTGCCGATCCCCGCGGCCACGATCGGCAGCAGGGCGGCAACCAGCACCATCCAGGCGGCGAGGCTCATCGTGTCATCCCTTGTGGGTCAGCGCGGCGAGGCCGGGCATCAGCTTCAGCGCGTTGTCGCGCAGGACCGCCTGGAGCAGTTTCGGCTCCAGCCCGTCCTTCAGCAGCAGGGATTCGGTGTCGAGCACGCCGACATAGGGATAGTCGGAGCCGAACATCAGATGGGTGGGGTCGGCCCATTGGCGGATCGCGCCCATCGGGGCGGGATGGGCAGCGTTGGCGCATTCGAAATACAGGCCGCGCACGATGGCGGGGATGTCGTCCGGCTTCACCCGCGCGGCGTCGCCAGGAGCGTGGCCGAGTTGCATCACCCGCGCGAGGAGCATCGGCAGGGTGCCGCCATTGTGCGAGAAGATCCAGCGGATCCGCGGGAAGCGGGTGAACACACCATTATAAAGCAGGCTGAGGATGGTGCGGGTGGAATCGGTGGGGAACTCGATGAAGCTGGGATTCACCGAATCCGCGATCTTGTTGCAGCAGCCTGGGGTGTTGGGATGCACATAGGCGATCGCGCCGCGGCGGTTCAGCTCCTCGTAGACGGGCCAGAAGCGCTGGTCGCCGAGATACAGATCGGCGGCACCCGGGATCGGGTAGCTGGTCATCAGCGCCACGCCGAGCGCGCCGAGCGTGTCGATGCCATGCGCCATCTCGGCGATCGACCCTTCGGCGTCAGGCAGCGGGATCTCGGCGAACTGGGCGAAGCGGCCGGGGAAATCGGCCTGCATTTTGGCGGCATAGTCGTTGCAGATTCGCGAGAGTTCGCGCGCCTGGGCGACGTCACCGAACCAGATGCCGGGGGTGGAGATGGAGAGGATGGCGGTGCCGACATTGCCGCGATCCATCTCGGCGAGGGTCGCTTGCGGCGTCCATTTGGCGTAGGGCGGGAAGGACAGTGCGCCGGAGGCGTTCATCGCGCTGCCGGCAAGTTTGAGATAGTCGGGCGGAACAAAATGGTGATGCACATCGATGATCTGCTTGCGCGCGATGACCGGCGGCACGCTGGCCGCGCGCGCGATGGTGGGAGCCGCGAGGGTGGCGGCCGCGGCGCCAAGGAGGCCGCGCCGACCAAGGCCAGCGGAAGGGAGGCTGGCGCAAAAGGGGCCGCATTGGTGGTTGTGGGCTCCGAAGCGCAGGCTGCGGTTGGTCATGAATGTCTCTCCCCGATGGCACGCCCGGTGTCTCTGCCCGGGTCCATAATGATCCTGGCATTGCCGATCGCTTTGGGGAAGTCGTGAGCGCTGATCTGCCCGC
This sequence comes from uncultured Rhodospirillales bacterium, assembly GCA_903904805.1. Classification (GTDB taxonomy): domain Bacteria; phylum Pseudomonadota; class Alphaproteobacteria; order Acetobacterales; family Acetobacteraceae; genus CAIVDX01. The sequence continues at coordinate 1,234 of CAIVDX010000478.1, read as the reverse complement.
GCGCTGTTCGGTGGCCGCTGCATTGCGGGTGGGGGCGGCTGCCCTGGGGGCGGCGGGGATCGAGGCGCCATTGCGCGAGGTGCGGCTGCTGCTCGGCGCCGCGTTGGGGTGGCGGCGCGAGCGGCTGCTGGTGGACGATCAGGTCGAGATCGATACGGCCCTGTTCGCGGCCTGGCTGAAGCGGCGGGCGGGGCGTGAGCCGTTGGCGCTGATTGTTGGGCGGCGGGAATTCTGGAGCATGGAGTTCGAGGTGTCGGCGGACACGCTGATCCCCCGACCGGATTCGGAAAGTCTGATTGAGGCGGCGCTCGAGATGTTCCCCGATCGGGGGCGGGTTGCGCGGGTGCTGGATCTGGGCACCGGCACGGGGTGTCTGCTACTGGCGGCCTTGAGCGAGTTTGCTGGCGCGTTCGGAGTCGGGGTCGATCGGGCAGCGGGGACGGCGCGGCTGGCGGCGCGCAATGCGGCACGGTTGGGCTTTGGCGGGCGGTCGGCGTTCGTGGTGGGCGACTGGGCCGATGCGCTGGCGGGTCGGTTCGATCTGGTGCTGAGCAATCCGCCCTATATTGAGACCGCGGATATCGCCGGGCTGATGCCGGAGGTGGCCAGCTTCGAGCCGGCGAGCGCGTTGGATGGCGGCGCGGATGGGCTGGACTGCTATCGCGTGATCGTCGCCGCCCTGCCCCGGCTGTTGGCACCGGGAGGGATCGCGGTGCTCGAGCTTGGGATTGGCCAGGCTCAGCCGGTGCGCGCCCTTGGGCACATATCAGGCCTTGGGGCCAAAACGCGGCTGGACCTCAGCGGCGTCGCGCGGGCTTTGATATTCAAGAAAAGCGATGAGTGAGGCGCTTCCTTTTTGAGAGAAAGAAGCAACAAATTTTTCTTGCTTTGCTGTCGGATCGAGATCCCAGCCGTTATGGGCTGAGATCGTCACGCGGACACCTGACTCACAGACGCTTTTTTGCTTCTTTGTTGCAGAAAAGAACTGCGTGTTTTAGTTACGCTGCCCGCTTGGCAACTTCATCCGGCGACATCACCACCAGAGACTCATAATCCTTCATCAGCGTCTCGGTGATGGTGGACGGCGTGTAGTGATGCTCACCGATCTGGCTGACAGCGGTGACTTCGGCGGCGGTGCCGGCGAGGAACACTTCGGTGGCGCGGCCGATTTCGTCGGGCATGATGGCGCGCTCGACCAGCTTCATGCCGCGGCGTTTGGCGAGACCGATGACGG
>CAIVDX010000477.1 GCA_903904805.1 uncultured Rhodospirillales bacterium | reverse complement strand
TGCCAGCACTTTTACGATGCCAGCACTTTTACGATGCCAGCACTTTTACGATGCCAGAATTTTTACGCCGCCAGCGCCTGGGTGCGGACGAGGCGCGCATACAGCCCCGCAGCCTCCATCAATTGCGCATGCGTGCCCATCTCGACGGCGCGCCCATCGGCCATGGCGACGACCAGATCGGCGTCGCGCACGGTGGAGAGGCGGTGCGCCACGACGATGGTGGTGCGGCCGCGGCGCAGGCGGAGCAGGGCTTCCTGGACGAGGGCTTCGCTCTCGGCGTCGAGCGCGGAGGTGGCTTCATCGAGCAGCAGCAGCCGGGGGTCGCGCAGCAACGCGCGGGCGAGGGCGACGCGTTGGCGTTGGCCGCCGGAGAGGCGTGAGCCGCCGGGGCCGACCAGTGTGCCGAAACCTTCGGGGAGGTCGCGGATGAAGCTGGCGGCGGCGGCTTCGGCGGCGGCTTCGATGTCCTCGATGGAGGCGCCGGGGCGGCCGAGGCGGATGTTTTCGGCGATGCTGTCGTCGAACAAAAGTGCGTCCTGGCCGACATAGGCGATGGCGGCGCGCAGGCTGTCGAGGGTGACGGATTTGATGTCGGCGCCATCGAGCGTGATGCGGCCGCCGGTGGCCTCATACAGGCGGGGGATCAGCGCAAGGGCGGTGGATTTGCCCGCACCGGAGGGGCCGACGAGGGCGATGGTGAGGCCGGGTTCGGCGGTGAAGGACAGGCCGGTGAGGCCCTCGCGGCCATCGGGGTAGATGTAGCTGACATCGCTGAATGCGAGGCGGCCGGGGCCCGGTGGCAGGGCGATGGCGTCGGCGCTGGCGCGCAGGGCGGCGGGTTCGTCGACCACCGAGAAGACGCGGATCAGGCCGGCCATGCCCTCCTGCAGGGCGGCATTCAGCGAGCCGAGCGCGCGCAGCGGGCGGGCGGCGATCAGCAGGGCGGCGACGAAGCCGGTGAAGTTGCCGACCGAGCCGAGGCCGAGCGCTGCCTTCCAGCCGGCGAAGCCGATGACGGCGGCCACCGCCGCGCCGCCAAGCACTTCCAGCACCGGGTCGACGCGGGAGCGGTTGGAGGCCATGCGCAACAGGGCCTGGTAGAGCTCGCCGAAGGCCGTGCGGGCGCGCTCGGTCTCGCGATGCTCGAGGCCGTAGGCGCGCACGGTGCGGGCCTGGGCGAAGCTTTCGTTCAGCAGGGCGGCGGTGCTGCCCATGCGCTCCTGCATGGTGCCCGAGGATTTGCGGATGCGCTTGCCGAGTTTCTGGATCGGCACCGCGGCGAGCGGATAGAGCGCGGCGGCGATGACGCTGAGGACCCAGTCGAGATAGAGCATCGAGCCGACCAGGCCGATGACGGTGACGACGTCGGCGGCCCCGTTGACCACGCGGGTGAGGCTGTCGCGGATGATGGCGGCGTCGGTGGTGAAGCGGGCGGCGATGGTGGCCGGCGGCTCGCGCTCGACGCGGACGAGGTCGGCCTGCATCAGGTGGGCGAACATGCGGCCCTGCAGCTCGCGGATGGTCATCAGCACGACCTGCTGCACCATCACATTCTGGAAATATTGCGCGGCGGCCTTGGCGGCGGTGACGACCAGGACCAGCAGCGGGATCTGGTAGAGGATGCGCTGGTCCTTGTCGGCGAACATCTGGAAGGCGCGGTCGATCACCACCGGATAGAGCGCGGTGGTGCCGGCCATCAGCGCGGTGAGGATGGCGACGATGAGCAGCATGCCGCGATGGTGCCTGATGTGCTCGCGCCAGAGGCGAAGCAGCAGGGCGGCGGTGGTTTCGCGGTTGATCGTCTTGCCGGAGGATTTTTTCGCCATGATGGGGGCGGGTTATCAGCCGCGCAGGATTTCCGCCAGCGTCGCGCGGCAGGCG
>CAIVDX010000476.1 GCA_903904805.1 uncultured Rhodospirillales bacterium | reverse complement strand
GGGTACCCGCGGACGCATCCAGGACCCGATGACATCTTCCTGCTGATCGAGGTGTCGGACAGCAGTCTGGCCTTCGACCGGACGGTCAAGCTGGAACTCTATGCCAGGGCGGGGATCCCCGAAGTTTGGATCGTTGATCTGACCACGGACACGGTGCTGGTGCACCGGGGTCTCTCGGGCGGGGCCTATGGGTCGGTGGTCGGGGTCGAAGCGCCGGCGGTGCTTGGCGTCGAGGCGTTGCCGGGGGTGACGCTCCCGGTCGCGGCGGTCTTCGCGTAGGGTTGGGTTGCGAGGAGGATGAGCGGTCGACCGTGCAGCGACTGGTGACCAGACATAGAGACTCGTTCCTGGAGGCATGGCATGCCCATTTTGACGCTTGAATCCGAACCTCTGGCGGTCGGCGTGTCCTTTTCGGAGGACGTGTTCTGTCTGGCACTCGACGACGGGCGCGCGGTCTCGGTGCCGCTGGCGTGGTTCCCGCGCCTGCTGCACGGCACGCCGGCGCAGCGGCAGCATTTGGAGTTGATCGTGCTTGGACAAGGCATCCACTGGCCGGACCTGGACGAGGATATATCCGTCGCGGGTATTCTGGCGGGTAGGGGCGACCAGACCAGAGTCCGGCGTTCTGCGGCGTAACGGCGGACACTGACAAAGGTGGCCTGTGGCTTACCCCTCACACTTATCGGAGCGGTGGACGGACACCTAGGCTTCCACAGTTTCCGCGAATTAACATTATGCGGGTTCTGTGGCCGGAATCGCGATTTTGAACAAACGACAGGGCAAATGGAGTACTACCATGGCACATGCACGCGATCGCGAACCGATTCCTGTTCCAGACGATGACGGAAGGTTTCCCTTTGAGGTGTGGAAGGCAGGCGGGTTCCATAAGGGGTTCGCTCAGTTTGGCGATGCAAAGGCACTCTGCGACCTAGGCAATCAACAAAGCGCAAATTTTGAGGTGCGCAGCAAGGGGGAGCGAGTGTGGCCCAAGCGTCCCATCTCATGATGTTCTTCATCGACTGAGCGTCCCGGGAGTGACCGCGGGATGTTACGATCTGGCACGGCAAGTTCCATAAATAAAGCCTTATGCCAGAAGTGTATATATTTGATATAATTGGATCTTTTCTTAGAAAGAGTCTGGTACGAATATCGCGTACTATCCCACCTTTGGCCCACCCCCCTCACTCCACCAACATATCCCCATCCGACCGAGCCAACCCCGCCAACATCCCCAAAGCCTGCCGCAAAACCTCCATCGGAGGCGCCGCCAGCGCGATCCGCACCGCCGCCGGCGCATGCCCGGGCTGGATCGCGAAAGCCCCCGACGGCGAGATCGCAATCCCCAACCGCGCCGCCGCGGCGCAGAACGTGTCCGCCCGCCAAGGCTCCGGCAGCTCCAGCCAAACATGATACGACCGAGGATCGCACCGCACCGCCAACCCCGCCAGCGCCGCCGCCGCGATGGCCTGACGCTGTTTCGCGTCCTCATGTTTGCCAGCCGCGACCGCCACAGCGGTGCCATTCTCCAACCACCCGATCGCCGCGACAAACGCCAGCCCCTGCGCGTTCCAGCCCCCCGCCCGAATGGCCCGCGCCACCCGCTCGACCAGCCCCCCCGGGGCGACGGCGAAGCCGAGCGTCGTCCCCGGCGCCAACCGCTTCGACAGGCTGTCGATCAGAATGACATGGTCCGGCGCCAGCGCGGCCAGCGGCGGATCTTCGACCAGGAACGAATAGACCGCATCCTCGATCGCGATCAGCTGCTGCCCCAACAGCGTCGCCGCGATCGCGGCCCG
>CAIVDX010000475.1 GCA_903904805.1 uncultured Rhodospirillales bacterium | reverse complement strand
GTCGAGCGGAAGTTGACGCCGAGCTCGCGCGCGACGATCTGCGCCAGCGTCGTCTTGCCCAGCCCCGGCGGGCCATGCAGCAGCACATGGTCGAGCGCCTCGCCGCGCGCGCGGGCGGCCTGGATGAAGATCGCGAGATTCTCCCGGCTGGCCGCCTGGCCGACGAACTCGGCCAGCGTCTGCGGCCGGATGGAGGCCTCGGCCGCATCCTCCGCGATGCGGTTGGGCGACACATCGCGCTCGTCCTGATCGATCACCGCGCCAGCTCCTTCAGGCAGTCACGGATGGCGGCGTCGATGCTGGCGCCGGGGCCGAGCCGATCGAGCACGCGGGCGAGCGCGCCCTGCGCTTCGGGGCGCTTGTAGCCGAGGTTCAACAGGGCGGAGAGCACGTCGTCGGCGACCGAACCCGCGGGGACAATGAACGGCGTGCTGGCGGTCGGCAGGGCGCCGACCTTGTCGCGCAGTTCAGTGATCAGCCGGGCGGCGAGGCGCGCGCCCACACCGGCGGCGCGCGTCAGGCTGGCCTGCTCCCCCGCACCGATGGCCCGCGCCAGTTCGGCGGTGGACAAGGCCGAGAGCAGGCTCAGCGCGACCTTCGCCCCCACCCCCTGCACGGTGGTCAGCAGCCGGAACCAGCCGCGCTCCGCGGCATCGAGAAAGCCGAACAGCTGGATCGCGTCCTCACGCACCTGTGTCTCGATCAGCAGCCGCGCGATCGCTGGCGGCGCGGGCAGGGCCGCCAGCGTGCGGGAGGAGGCGGCAACCAGATAGCCCACACCGTTCACGTCGATGATGCAGCTGCCTTCCTCGACCTGGTCGATCCGCCCGGTCAGCAACGCGATCATCGCGTCGCCTCCAGGGCCGGCACCCAGCGGGATTTGGTGGCGCGGTGATGCGCATGACAGATCGCCACGGCCAGCGCGTCCGAGGCATCCGCGCGGCGCATCGTCGCCCCCGGCAGCAGCCGCCGCACCATCATCGCCACCTGCTCCTTGTCCGCCGCCCCGGTGCCCACCACGGCGCGCTTGACCGCCTTGGCGCCATATTCGGTGACCGGAATCCCCAGCAGCGCGGGGGCCAGCAGCGCCACGCCGCGCGCATAGCCCAGCTTGAGCGTGGCCGCGCCGTTGCGGTTCACATAGGTCTCCTCCACCGCGGCCTCGGCCGGCCCCCAATCGGCCAGCAGGGCCGCGAGCGCGTCGTGCAACGTCCGCAGCCGTTCGGGGACGGGGGTCTCGGCATCGGTGGCGATCACCCCATCAGCGACATGGCGCAGCCGGTTGCCCTCGCTCTCGATCACGCCCCAGCCGGTGAAGCGCAGGCCGGGGTCGATGCCGATGAGGCGCACCGCGCCGGGGCCAATCGAGCGGACGAGGGTGCTCATCCGGCGGAGAGTGCTGCCATCACCTGCTCCGAGAGGTCGAAATTGGCATAGACGTTCTGCACGTCGTCATCCTCTTCCAGCACGTCGATCAGCTTCAGCACCGCCGCCGCTTTGTCCTGATCCAGCGTCACCGACATGGTCGGCCGCCAGTCGAACCGGGCCTCCTCGGGCGCGCCGAAGCGGGATTCCAGGGCGTCGCGCACGCTGAACAGCGAGTCCACCGCGCAGGTGATCTCATGGCTGGCCGAGTCGCTCTCCACATTGTCGGCACCGGCCTCGATCGCCGCCTCCAGCATGTCGTCCTCGCTCGCCACCGACGCCGGATAGCGCACCACCCCGAGCCGATTGAACAGGAAGCTGACGGAATTCGTTTCGCCCAGCGCCCCGCCATATTTGGCAAAGGCCGCGCGCACATTGGCGGCGGTGCGGTTGCGGTTCTCGGTCAGCGTCTCGACGATGACCGCCACACCCGCGGGGCCGTAGCCCTCATAGCGGACCTCCGAATAGTCCTCTCCCGCCCCGGCGCCGACCGCCTTTTTGATGGCGCGGTCGACCGTGTCCTTCGGCATGTTGGCAATCCGCGCGGCGGTGATCGCGGCCCGCAGACGCGGGTTCGACGCCGGCTCGGGAATGCCCGACCGCGCGGCGACGGTGATTTCCCGGATGATCTTGGCAAACTGCCGCGCCCGCCGCGCGTCCTGCGCGCCCTTGCGGTGCATGATGTTCTTGAACTGGCTATGGCCGGCCATGGTCTGTCCTCGGATGCGAAAGCGGAGAAGCCCTCCCTTACACGTCCGGCCGTATTTGCGACAAACGCCCGCCCTGGCGGAGCGGCTGGATGGAGATGGCGAGGCCG
>CAIVDX010000474.1 GCA_903904805.1 uncultured Rhodospirillales bacterium | reverse complement strand
TGGCGGCGGGCCACCGCCGAGCGACTCGGCGAGGCGACGGCTGTCGGCCTCGATCACCTGCAGGCGGACCTGGGTGCCGCCGGCGGGCGGGATCTCCAGCAGGGCGGCGGCGCGCGGGCTGAGCGCGATCAGCCGGGCCGGGCTGGTGGGGCCGCGATCATTGACCCGAACCGCCAGCTGCAGGCCGTTCTCCAGATTGGTGACCCGGACGATCGCCGGCAACTGAAGGGTCTGGTGGGCGGCGGTGAGCAGATCGGGGTCGTACCGCTCATTGTCGGCGGTGAAGGCGGGCTGGTCGGGGCCGCGCACGGCGGCGAGGCCGGTGCGATCGTCGCTGAAGGATTCCGCCGGGTAGAACCAGACGCCGCCATCGCCCTGCCAGGGCTGGCCGAGCGTGTAGGCGATGGTGCGCTGCTCGTTCTCGCAGGCGGCGAGGCCGAGCGCGACCAGCAGCGCGAGGATGCTGCGCGGGGCGCGGCTGGTCACACCGCCACCTGCTCGCCGAGCAGGGCGACGGCCAGGGCGTAATAGTCGGACGGGTTGTAGCGGCGGATGGCGGCGAAATTGGAAAAGACCAGGAAGCCGTCGCCAGCTGTGCCATCAGGCATCACCAGGCCGGCGGGCTGGTCGCGGGCGGGCAGCGTGCCCCCCTCGATCGGGCGCAGGCCCAGGCGCTGCCATTCGGCCAGGCTGCGCGAGGGGGTGCGACCGAGCAGGCTGGCATCGAGGCCGGCGGGGGCGCGCACCTCGATCCCCCAGCCCTGCCCTGCCTTCCAGCCGGAACGGGCGAGATAATTGGCCATCGACCCGAGCACATCGGGCGTGCTGGTCCAGATGTCGCGCCTGCCGTCGCCGTCCATGTCGACCGCGTAGCTCATGTAGGAGCTGGGCATGAATTGCGGCTGGCCCATCGCGCCGGCGTAGCTGCCGGTCATGCGCGAGGCGGAAATGTCGCCATGCTCGAGGATGCGCAGGGAGGCGAGCAGTTCGGTGCGGAAATAGGCGGCGCGGCGGCCCTCCCAGGCGAGGGTGGCCAGTGCCTCGACCACGCCGAAGCCACCGGTGGTGGTGCCGTAATTGCTCTCCAGCCCCCAGATGCCCATCAGGATGCTGGGCGGGATGCCGTAGCGGTCGGACGCGGCGAGGACGGCGGCGCGGTTGCGGCGGAAGGCGGCGCGGCCATTGTTCACCCGGACCTCGGACAGGCGGGCGGCGCGGTATTGCGCCCAGCTCTGGGTGAATTCTGGCTGATGGCGGTCCATCTCGATGACGCGCTGGTTGGGGTGCAGTCCGGCGAAGGCGGCCTTCAGCGTGGTGGGGCTGATGCCCTCGCGGCGGGCCTGGGCGGAGACATCGGCGACGAAGCTGTCAAAGGCGGCGAAATGCTTGGGTGGCGGGGCGGAGGGTGCCGGCTGCGGGGTGATGGGTGTCGTGGCCTGGGGTTTCGCCTCGACCTCCGGGCTGGCGCAGCCGGCGAGTGCGGCGGCGGAGGCGAGCAGACAGGTGCGGCGGAGCAGCATGGGGGGTGGGTTCCGATTGGCGAGTCGCGGTGCGGTGCAGTGTAGCCGCAATCGGGCCTTGCGGCACGCGGGCGGATATGGCGATGAAGGGGCTGTGCTGATACATGCGTCGTGCTGGATGGGTGGCCGAGCGGTTTAAGGCAGCGGTCTTGAAAACCGCCGTGCGTGTGAGCGTACCGTGGGTTCGAATCCCACCCCATCCGCCATTTCAGACCACATCTGGGCAAACGGCATCGTCAGGTTATCGGCCTTGCCCGTGGCGAGACGGCCAGCCCGAGGAACACGAGAACGGCCTGGTTGAGCCGCAGGATATCCTCGTCGTCCAACCGGCCGACGCGCGCGCCGACCTTGGTCCTGGGAACCGTGGTGATCTTGTCCACCATCAGCCGGCATGCCGCGCGCAGGCCGTTGCGCTGGTTCGGCTCGACCGCCAGGCGGAACAGTGGCGCCTCGGTTTCATCGGTGGTGAAGGCGCAGACCGGGATATCAACCGCCCGCGAAAATGTAGATGTCGTTGCCAGCAGACTTTGGAGGAGAGGCGCAAACGACGCACCGTGATGGCAGAGGATCGGCGGCTACCGATCGGTGACCTTTGGCTTCTGAGCGCTATGGCGTGGACATATCGCCCATCATCGTCGGCCATTGCCCGCCAATTTCCGGGCGCCGTTTTGCGCTCATAGTCCGAAACGACTGATGATGCGGCGGACCTGGGCGCTGGTGCGCCAGGCCCGCCTGGGTGTCAGCCCTTGATCAGGGAGTCCTGGCCTTCAGCGCGGCGATGCGCTCGCTAAGGGTTTGCGGCGCGGGGGCGGTGCCGGCGGCGGCGGCGAGGGCGGCGGCGATGTTGGGGTCGTCCTGCTCGGGCTGGGTGGGGCGCAGCATCTTGGCCTTGGCGAGCTGGGCGTCGGCACTGGCGAGATCCTTGGCGGCGGCATCCTGCATCGCCTGCAGCGCCACGGTGAGGCTGCTGGTGGTTTTGCTCAGACCGGCGGCCTGGCGGGCGGCTTCGGCCTGGCGGTCGGCCTGCTCCTTCTGCTGGGCGGCGCGGCTCATGTCGCGCTGGGCGCGCTCGAGGTCGGAGCGGGCGGATTTCAGCTTGCCGCCGGCCTCGGCGTAGGTGGCTTCCAGCATCTGCAGGAAATCCTTGGCGTCGACCGCGTCCTTGGTCTCGCGTTCGATGTCGGGCGCCATCTGTTCCATCATGTCGAGCAGCGTGCCGAGGCTCTTCTCCAGCGCGGCCTTCTGGGCGGGGTCGGCGGCGGCGTCGATCTGGCGCTGCAGCTGCTCGGCGGCGGCCATGCGCTGGCGGGAGAGCGTGACGATGGCGTCGGCCTCCTTCTGCTCACGGTCGAAGGTCTGGCGCGCGTTGGCGACCTGGATGCCCAGCGCGTCGAGATTCTGCTCCATTGAGCGCATCTCGGCCTCGGAGGCGGATTTTGGGTCCCAGCGGACCAAAGCCTCGATTGCCGCGGAGGCGGCCTTGTCCATTTTGACGCCCAGCAGATTGCTGACGAAGCGGATCATTGTCGGTCTCCTGTTGTGGGTTCAGTTGGGGACGAATACGGCGGCGGTGAGCAGGGCCACCGCGATCTGCGAGGCGGCGAGCGCGATGGCGGCGGCGAGATTGCCGCTCTCGATCATGTGCTTGAGGTTGCGCAGCACCATCGACACGCCGGCGAGGGTGAGCAGCTGGAACACCAGGGCGACGATGCCCCAGACCAGCAGGTCGAGCAGGCCGCCGTCGGTGGCCAGCAGGGCGGCGAGCGGGATGGCCAGCGCGAGCACCGCCCCGCCCAGGGTGATGCCGGCGGCGGTGTTGCCCTGGTCGATCAGCGCGCGCTCATGGAACGGGGTGACGCGGATATAGATCGCCACCCCGGCCACCAGCAGGAGCAGGCAGACCGCGAAATCCAGCAGCAGCAGCGGCAGGCCGGCGCCGACGGCATCGAGGATCGCGGCGAAGGTGGCTGCGGGAGAACCGTTCATGCTCGCTCCGGGTGGTCAGTGATTGGCGACGGTTGGCAGGGTGAGGGCGGATGGGCTGACATCGATGCCGGCATGGATCTCGACCCAGGCCTGGCTGGCGGACTGCACGGCGGTGACGAGGATGTATTCGGTGGGCGGCGCCGGCGGGGTGGCGCCGGTCTGCGCGGCATACAGCATGGATTGCAGGGTGCGGGTGCTGCGCCCGGCGAGGTCCTCGATCGTTTCGGACTGCTGGCGTGGCGGGATGCGGGTGCTGCCGGGGGCCCAGACACGGTCGTAATGCTTGCCGTCCTTGGTCTGGAATTCCGGCCAGCCGATCATGCCCTGAAGCGGGTCGAGCCAGAAGCCCCATTCATCCTGCGCGGCGGGGGTGACCTCGTCGATCTGCGAGAAATAGCGGCATTCGAGGGGCATGCCGTCGCTGCCGAGATAGAGCTGGAAGAAGCCGCCACGGCCGGGGATGTAGATGCGGTGCAGGGCGACATCGCCATCCTGGATCAGGCCCACCGCCTCGGCGCTGAGCATGCCGCCGCCGGCGGGCGCGGTGACCTTGGTGCCGGCGGCGGCGAGGATGAAGGGGGTGGGGTCGATCGGGAAGGTCATGCCGACGCGGAAGCGGGTGGCCGCGCTGCCTGCCAGGCCCGGCGCGGCCTGCGCGGCTGGCGCGGGCCCGGCGGCCCGGCGGCGGGCGAGCCAGAGCAGGGTGAGGCCACCGGCGCCGAGGAACAGCAC
>CAIVDX010000473.1 GCA_903904805.1 uncultured Rhodospirillales bacterium | reverse complement strand
GGGCGCGGCCGGCGCCACTCAGGCAATGCCGGAATGGCGGAGGGAGTGGGATTCGAACCCACGGTACGCTTTCACGCACACACGCTTTCCAAGCGTGCGCCTTAAGCCACTCGGCCATCCCTCCAGCGCGGCGCTGGCTATAGCAAACAACCCGCCGACAACACAATCCAAGGGACGACAGCACTTCTTTTTTGAAAAAAAGAAGGCTCTTCCTTACTTAAGCATCCATCTTCAAAGCGGCCAGAAAAGCCGACTGCGGAATTTCAACTTTGCCGAACTGGCGCATGCGCTTTTTGCCTTCCTTCTGCTTGTCCAGAAGTTTGCGTTTGCGCGAGATGTCGCCGCCATAGCATTTCGCTGTCACGTCCTTCGACAGCGCGCCGATGGTTTCGCGCGCGATGACGCGGCTGCCGATGGCGGCCTGGATGGCGATCTTGAAGAGCTGGCGGGGGATCAGATCCTTCAGCCGCGCGCAGATCGAGCGGCCGCGGGTTTCGGCGACCGAGCGGTGGGCGATGAAGGAGAGCGCGTCCACCGGGTCGGCATTCACAAGGATGGAGATGCGCACCAAGTCGGATTCCACGTAATTGTCCATGGAATAATCAAAGCTGGCATAGCCGCGCGAGATTGATTTCAGGCGGTCGTAGAAATCGAACACCACCTCGTTCAGCGGGATGCGATAGACCGCCATGGCGCGGTTGCCGACATAGGTGAGATCGACCTGCTGGCCGCGGCGTTCGCTGCACAGGGTGAGCACGGCGCCGAGATAATCGTCGGGCACCATGATGGTGGCCTTGATCCAGGGCTCCTCGATGTGATCGATCAAGCTGGGATCAGGCATGTCGGCGGGGTTGTGCAGCTCCTGCATCTCGCCGTTGGTCTTGAACAGTCGATAGACCACCGAGGGGGCGGTGGCGATCAGATCGAGATCGAACTCACGCGAGAGGCGTTCCTGGATGATCTCCAGATGCAAAAGACCCAGGAATCCGCAGCGAAAGCCAAAACCAAGTGCCGCCGAGGTTTCCGCCTCGTAGTGGAAGCTCGCGTCGTTCAGGCGAAGCTTGCCGAGCGATTCGCGCAGTTTCTCGAAATCATCGGCATCGACTGGATACAGGCCGCACCACACGACAGGGATCGAGGGCTTGAAGCCGGGCAGCGCCTCGGTGGCCGGGGCGCGATCGTCGGTGATGGTGTCGCCAACCTTGCAGTCGGCGACGGTCTTGATGGCGGCGGTGATGTAGCCCATCTCGCCCGGACCGAGATCGTCGGTGGCCACCATCTTGGGGGTGAACACGCCGACCTGCTCGATGCTGTAGGCGGAGCCGTTCGACATCATGCGGATCTTCTGGCCGCGCTTGATGCGGCCGTCTTTGATTCGCACGAGGATGACGACGCCGAGATAGGGGTCGTACCAGCTATCGACCAGCATCGCCTTGAGCGGCGCGCTGGCATCGCCGGTGGGCGGCGGCAGCTTGGTGACGATGGCTTCGAGCACGCCCTCGATGTTGATGCCGGTCTTGGCGGAGATCATCACCGCGTCGTCGGCGGGGATGCCGACCACATCCTCGATTTGCTGGCGCACGCGGTCGGGCTCGGCGGCGGGCAGGTCGATCTTGTTGAGGATCGGCACGATCTCGTGGTTGGCATCGAGCGCCTGATAGACATTGGCCAGCGTCTGCGCCTCCACGCCCTGGGAGGCATCGACCACCAGCAGCGAGCCCTCGCAGGCGGCGAGACTGCGGCTGACCTCGTAGGCGAAATCAACGTGGCCGGGCGTGTCCATCAGATTGAGCTCGTAGGTGAGCCCGTCCTGCGCCTTGTAGGCCAGGCGCACGGTCTGCGCCTTGATGGTGATCCCGCGTTCGCGCTCCAGCTCCATGTTGTCGAGGACCTGGTTGGTCATCTCGCGGGCGGTGAGACCGCCGCAGACCTGGATCAGCCGGTCGGCCAGGGTGGATTTCCCGTGGTCGATATGGGCGATGATGGAGAAGTTGCGGATG
>CAIVDX010000472.1 GCA_903904805.1 uncultured Rhodospirillales bacterium | reverse complement strand
GGCGGCGGCGCGGGCGAGCGAGGCGGGGTCCGTCAGGTCGCCCAACACACGCTCGCCCGGGATGGCGGCGATGTTGGCGGGATCGGAGCTGGCGCGCACCAGAAGGCGCAAGGTCGCTCCCCGCGCGGTGAGCGCGCGGGCCACCGCGGCGCCGACAAAGCCGGTGGCGCCGGTCACCAGAATTGTCTCCGGTGTCGCGCCGAGGGGGAGGGTGCTGTCCATGGGCTGGCGCGCTCTATAGAACGCGCGCGCCGCTTGGTGTAGGCCCCCGGCATGCCGAGCCCATCTGTCTGGCTGAATTGCTGAGGGGCCGATCCGCGTGAGCCCGCCCACCCGAACCCGTCGGCGAACCTTCCTGCGCTGGCTGCCGGCGCTGCTTGCCGCCGCCGGTCTGGTTCTCGCTGCGGTGCTGGTTGGCCGCGCGGGCCTGGCCGACCTTGCCGAGGCGGTTGGCCGTGTCGGCTGGGGCGGGTTTGTGCTCTACGCGCTGGTGCAGATCGGGTTGTTCTGCCTGCTGGGCCTGGCCTGGAGCGTGCTCGTGCCGCTGCGCCGGCCCGGCCTGTTCATCTGGGGCCGCATGGTGCGCGACGCCACCGGCCAGTTGCTGCCCTTCTCGCCGATCGGCGGCTTCGTTCTCGGCGCCCGCGCCGTGAGCCTGCATGGCATCGCCTTTCCGCTGGCCGCGGCCAGCACCTTCGCCGACGTGACCGCCGAATTCCTCGCGCAGGTCAGCTTCGCCCTGCTCGGCGTGCTGGTGCTGGTGCGCACCCTGCCGGAGTCCGGCGTGGTGGTGCCGGCCGGGATCGGCATCGTCGCCGCCGCGCTCCTGGCCGCCGGCGCATTGCTGGCCCAGCGCGGCCTGGGCGGAATTTTCCGCTTTCTCGCCGGACGCATCGCCGCGCCCTGGTTCGCCGGCATCACCGGCCAGGCGGAGCAACTGCAGGCGGAGATCGACGCGATCTATCGGCAGCCGGCGCGGCTGGTGCTCAGCTTCGCGCTGCATGTGGCGTGCTGGCTGGTGACCGCGGGGGCGAGCTGGCTGGCATTTCGGCTGGTGGGCGCGCCGGTGAGTGTCGGCGCCGCCCTTGCGATCGAGGCGCTGCTGCATGCGGTGCTGACCGCCGGTTTCATCGTGCCCGGTTCGATCGGGGTGCAGGAGCTGGCCTATAGCGGGCTGGGCGCGCTGTTCGGCGTTCCGCCGGAACTGGCGCTGGCGGTCTCGCTACTGCGACGGGCACGCGATCTGGCCCTGTGGGTGCCGATCCTGCTGATCTGGCAGCTGGTCGAATCCCGCCGCGCGGTCGCTCAGAGCCGCGCCAAGGCGTAGCCCGCGGTGACTGCCGCCAGACACAGCAGCACACTGCCCAGCACATAGGCGAGGCCGAGGCCGATCTCGCCGCTGCGGAACAGCTCCAGCGTCTGCAGGCTGAACGAGCTGAAGGTGGTGAAGCCGCCGCAGATCCCCACCATCACGAAGATCCGCGCATCGGTGTTGATGGGCAGCCGTTCGGCGGTCAGCGTGGCGAACCAGCCGATCACGAGGCTGCCGATCACGTTGATCGCCAGCGTGTGCCATGGGAAGCGCGGCCCGGTCAGGCCGCCGACCCAGCCGGTCATCCAGAAGCGCAGCAGGCTGCCCGCCGCGCCGCCCACCGCCACCGCGGCCCAGGTCGTCAGAGTTCCCATGGCCGCAATCTAACCACCCCGCCGGAGTCGGCCCGCGCCGTGCATGCCGCTCCTGATTCTTGTGCTTTGGCAAACACGCGGTGCCGATGCCTCTTGTCCGCGCGCGCCGACCATGCGACCACCTCTTACTCTTGCCGTATGCCAAATTAGGGAATGACGAGTGCCTGCAAAACGTTCCCCTACCGTCATCTCCCTCATCGCACGCGCCGATGTCGAGGAGGCTGCGGGCAATCTCGAAACCGCGCACCACATCTTCGAGCAGGCGCAGCGCCTCGCGCCGGATGATCGCGGTATCAGCATGGCGATCGGCCGCGTGCGCCTTGCCCGCGGCGACCCGCGCGCCTCCGAGCCGCTGGAACTTGTCGCGCGATATGAGGATCTGGTGGACGCCTGGGTGGTTCTGGCCGCCGTCCGTGTCCGCTTCGGCTTCCCCGACATCGCGCGCGCCGAACTTCATCCGGTGCTCCAGCGCCTCTCGCCACCGGTCTCGAGCGGCTTACACGCGCTGATGCGCGCCATCGTGAAGGGCACCGACGCACCAGGCTGGTGCTGCCTCTCCGGGGACGGCGCGCTGCTGGTCGGGCTGGGCATCGGCAAGACCCGCGCGGGGCTGCGGGTGATGCTGGATGGTGTGCGCCTCCGCCCGCCGAACCGCGAGGGCGCGACCGTCATGCTGCCCCCGGGCTGGCAGAAGGCACGGTCGCTGACCGTCGAGCATGACGGCGTGGCGCTGATCGGCAGCCCGATCAGCCCGGGCGCGATCGGCCGGGTGGAGGGCTTCGTCGCCGGGCGCGACGGCGGGCTGGAGGGCTGGGCCTGGCTGCCGGCCGACCCCGAGACTCCGGCCGAGATCATCGTGCGCGCCGCCGGCGCGCCGGACTCTGCGATCACCGTCAAGGTCGACCTCGACTGCGATGTCGAGCATCCCAAATATGGCGCCCGGCCGCGCGGCTTTCGCGTCTCCGCCGACGAGATCGCGGCGATCTGCCCGGATGGCGGGCGGCTCGACGTGCTCGGCGTGGATGGTCGCCCGCTCTATGGCAGCCCGATCGATCCCGGACTGGAGCGACGCAGTGCCGCGGCGGCCATCGAGGCGATCCGCCGTCTTTTCCCCGCTGGCCGTGAGCCGGCTCAGGCCGAAGCCAGGGCTGATGTGGCGCCCTCAGCCGCGATGGCCGGTGTGCCCGCTGATCTGATCGGCGTCGCTCCCACCGCGCCGGTGAACACCAAGCGCGGTGTGGACATCGTCGTGCCGGTCTATCGCGGGGTGGAGGAGACACTTGCCTGCATCGAAAGCGTGCGCGCCAGTTCGCTGAAGAACGCGCGCCTGGTGATCGTCGAGGATTGCTCGCCCGAGGCGGAGATGCGCGCGCTGCTGGATGATCTCGCGGCGAAGAAGCACATCGTGCTGCATCGCCTCACCACCAATCGCGGCTTCCCGGGGGCAGCGAACGAGGGGATGCGTCTGGCCGAGGGGCGGGATGTGATCCTGCTGAATTCGGACACTCTGGTCCCCAAAGGCTGGCTGGAGCGGCTGCGCGCGGCGGCCTTTTCCGCGCCTGACATAGGCAGCGTGACGCCGTTCGCCAACGACGCCACCATCATGAGCTACCCCAGCCCGAATGCCGACAATCCGGTGCCGGACATGGCGGAGACCGCCGCGCTCGACAAACTCGCCGCCACCACCGGCGGCGCGCTGATCGACCTGCCGACGGGCATCGGCTTCTGCATGTATATCCGCCGCGAATGCCTCGACCAGGTCGGGCTGCTGCGCGAGGACGTGTTCGGCCAGGGCTACGGCGAGGAAAATGACTGGTGCCTGCGCGCCAGTGCGGTCGGCTGGCGCCATGTCGGGCTGCCCACCCTGTTCGTCGGCCATGTCGGCGGGCGGTCGTTCGGTGCGGCGAAGGGGCATCTGATTGCCCGAAATCTCCAGGTGCTGGAGCGGCTGCATCCGGGCTATGAGCGGGTGGTTCATGGGTGGGTGGCCCGCGATCCCGCGGCCCCCGCGCGCCGGCTGCTCGACCTCGCCCGCTGGCGCGCCGATCGCGGCGCCGAACGCTCGCTGATCCTGCTGACCCATGGCCGCGATGGCGGGGTCAAGCGCCGCGTGGCCGAACGCGCCGCCGAGATCCGTGCCGAAGGGCTGCGCCCGATCATCATCCGCCCGGTGCGAATCGGCCCTGATTTCGAGGTGCAGGTCTATGATGGCGATGAGGCGCGCTATCCCAATCTGCGCTTCGCCATTCCTGCCCAGATGGACGAGCTGGTGGCGCTGCTCGCCGAGCAGTCGCCGACCATGGTGGAGATCCACCATTTCATCGGCCATCACCCCGACATGCTGCACCTGCCGGCACGGCTCGATGTGCCCAGCGAGGTGGTGCTGCACGATTATTCCTGGTTCTGCCCGCGCATCAATCTGGTGGGCGCGGGTGACCGCTATTGCGGTGAGCCCGACCTGTTGCAGTGCGAGACCTGCATCCGCGATCTCGGCACCAAGATCGACGAAAAGATCACCCCCTCGCCGGACACCGCGCGGCGCTTCCGTCGCCATTTCCCGAAGATCCGCCCCGAACCGGTGGCCTGGGAGGCGCCGGTGGAGATCAGCCCGCAGCCGAGGCAGAACCCCGATCCCAACGCCCCGGTGCGGGTGGTGGTGCCCGGCGCGATCGGCATCGAGAAGGGCTACGACGTGTTGCTCGCCTGCGCGCGCGACGCCGCGTCGCGGCGGCTGCCGCTGACATTTTCGCTGGTGGGCTACAGCTGCGACGATTCCCGCCTGCTCGACACCGGCGCTGTCACCCTCACCGGTGCCTACGCCGAGGAGAGCGGTGTCTCGCTGGTGCGCGCGCAGGATGGCGATCTCGCCTGGATCACCTCGATCTGGCCGGAAACCTGGTGCTACACGCTCACCCTCGCCTGGCAGGCGGGCCTCGATGTGATGTCGTTCGACATCGGCGCCCCCGCCGAACGCATTCGCCTCGCGCAACGTGGCTGGGTGGTGCCGCTGGGGCTCGCACCCGCGGCGATCAACGACGCGCTGGTCGCCGCCGGGCGGCAGGCTCGGGCACTGCAGAAAACCGCAGTGCCCGCTTGAGATAATCAAAAGCTCGCGCTTCCTGTTTGAAAAAGGAAGCCAAACACTTTTGACTGTTCAGGCGGCCTCCGCCAGGGCTCCGTCGATGAGAAGGCCCTGGGTGTTGGCCGAGACTGTGACCACGTCGCCGTCGTGGATGCTGCCATCGAGGATGCGGCCTGCGAGCGAGTTTTGCAGGCTGCGTTGGATCACCCGCTTCAACGGCCTTGCTCCATACACAGGATCATAGCCCTCCGCGGCCAGCCACTCTCTCGCGGTGTCGTCCAGCTCCAGCTTGATGTTGCGATCAGACAACAGCCCCCGCAGCCTGGCCAGCTGGATGTCGACGATCGTCGTCATGTCCGCGCGCTGGAGCCGGCGGAACAGCACAATCTCATCAAGACGGTTGAGGAATTCCGGGCGGAAATGATGCCGCACGATCTCCATCACCTGGCCCTGCACCATCGCCGGCTGCTCGCCCTCTTTCTGGGCGGCGAGAATCTCGCTGCCCAGATTTGAGGTGAGCACGATGATGGTGTTGCGGAAATCCACCGTGCGGCCCTGGCCATCAGTCAGCCGCCCGTCATCGAGAACCTGCAGCAGGATGTTGAAGACATCTTCGTGCGCCTTCTCGACCTCATCGAACAGGATCACCTGATAGGGGCGCCGGCGCACCGCCTCGGTCAGCACACCGCCTTCGTCGTAGCCGACATAGCCCGGAGGCGCGCCGACCAGGCGGGAGACCGCGTGTTTTTCCATATATTCGCTCATGTCGATGCGGCACATCGCGCGCTCATCATCGAACAAAAACTCAGCCAGAGCCTTGGAGAGTTCGGTTTTGCCCACGCCCGTCGGGCCCAGGAACAGGAAGCTTCCGATCGGCCGATTCGGGTCTGACAGCCCTGCTCGCGCGCGGCGCACCGCGTTGGCCACGGCATGCAGCGCCTCCTGCTGGCCCACCACGCGGCGGCGCAGATCATCCTCCATGCGCATCAGCTTCGCACGTTCGCCCTGCAGCATCTTTTCCACCGGCACGCCGGTCCAGCGCGCGACCACCGCGGCGATGGCTTCCTCATCCACCGCCTCGTTGACCAGCTTGCCTTCCTTCTCCTGCGAAAGTTTCCTTTCCAGGTCGGGGATCACGCCGTAGCGCAACTGCGACGCGCGGGCCAGATCGCCCTCACGCTGGGCCACCTCTGCATCATTGCGCGCCTGGTCGAGTTGCTCCTTCAGCTTCTGCGATTCGGCCAGAAGCTGCTTTTCCGCCTGCCAGGTGGCGGTCAGCGCGTCGGATTTCTCGACCAGATCGGCGAGCTCATGCTCGAGCTTGGCCAGACGATCCTGCGAGGCTGCATCAGGCTCCTTCTTCAGCGCCTCGCGCTCGATCTTCAGCTGCAGCACGCGGCGATCCAGCTCGTCCAGCTCTTCCGGCTTGGAATCGACCTCCATGCGCAGGCGGCTGGCCGCCTCGTCCATCAGATCGATCGCCTTGTCCGGCAGAAAGCGGTCCGCGATGTAGCGCGCCGACAGGGTGGCCGCTGCCACGAGTGCCGCGTCGGAGATGCGCACGCCGTGATGCAGCTCGTATTTTTCCTTGATGCCGCGCAAGATCGAGATTGTATCAGCCACCGTCGGCTCGCCGACGAAGACCGGCTGAAAGCGCCTGGCCAGGGCTGCGTCCTTCTCGATATGTTTGCGATATTCATCGAGGGTGGTAGCGCCAATGCAATGCAGCGTGCCGCGCGCCAGCTCCGGCTTCAGCAGGTTGGACGCATCCATCGCGCCATCCGCCCCGCCGGCGCCGACCAGCGTGTGCAGCTCGTCGATGAACAGGATGATGCTGCCCTCGGCGGCGCCGGCGCCCACCAGGGTATGCAGCTCGTCGATGAACAGGATGATGCTGCCTTGGGCCGCCGTGATCTCCTTCAAGAAGGCCTTAAGGCGGTCCTCGAACTCGCCGCGGTACTTGGCGCCGGCCACCAT
>CAIVDX010000471.1 GCA_903904805.1 uncultured Rhodospirillales bacterium | reverse complement strand
GCGCGTCACCGCCCTCGCCCTGCAGATGAAGATTGTCGGCCGGTTGCACCACGCCGATGCGCGCGATGCGTCCGTTCTCGCTGCTCAGGGTGCCGTCCGCGGCGACGGTGAGGGTGGTGTCCGCCGCACTGATCTGGATTTTCTGGCCTGCCGAATCCAACAGCGGCTGGCCGGACTGGTCGGCGATGGTGCCGTCGGTGCCCAACGTGAAACGCCCACCACGGGTCAACCGCGGGCCGCGCGCGGTCTGCACGGTGAACCAGCCATCGCCCGACACCGCGAGGTCGAGCGGATTGCCGGTATGGTTGAGATTGCCGGCTGACATCTCGCGATAGCTCAGCCTGTCCTGGGTGAAATCGATCGGTCCGCCCGGGGCTTTTTCCAGCCAGTCCGCGAACACCATCCGCTCACCCTTGAAGCCAGGTGTGGCCGCATTGGCGACGTTGTCGGCGCCGACCTCCATGCTGCGCTGCTGTGCGACGATGCGGGAGAGAACGATATCGGTGGTGATCTGCATGGGCCCTCCGGTGCTGCAGCTCTCTCCGCAACCGCTGTGCCAGAAACTTTACCGCCAAATTCAGCGCTTTTCCTCATCTCGCGGCGGCAATTTTTGCCGGTCGCGCCGACTGTGCCGGGCAGCAACCGTCTAGCCTGGCTCGGCATGCAAATGCGCGACGTCTTGTTACGTATCGCGACGGGACATCGCCAAGGCGGGCTGCCATCTGAGTTTGGTTAAACGCCTCTTTAACCCTGCTCTGTGCACAAGGCCCCATGACCGCAGCGACGACATCGATGGAGAGCGGCCCGGCCACGGCCGACACCAAGCCCAAGGGCAAGGCGAAGCTGGCGCTGATCGCCGCACTGCTGCTGCTTCTCGGCGGCGGTGCCGGCCTGTGGTTCACCGGCATCCTGCCAGGAATGCTGGGCATGGGTGCAAAGCCAAAGCCCACCGAGCCGGTGGCCGAAATGCCCAAGCCACCTACCTTTGTTGATCTGCCCGATCTTGTGGCCAATCTCAATTCCGGCCCGCGCCGCACTGGCTATGTGAAGCTGAAGGCCAAGCTGGAGCTCGCCCGGCCCGAGGATATCGCCGGCGTGCAGGCCGCGATGCCGCGGGTGGTGGATCTGTTCCAGACCTATTTGCGCGAGATGCGGCCGGAGGAATTGCGCGGTGCGGCCGGCACCTATCGGCTGCGGGAGGAACTGCTGGCCCGCGTCGGCCCCGCGGTTGCCCCGGCGCGGGTGACCGACGTGCTCTTCGTCGAGTTGCTCGTGCAATGAGTGGCAGCGAGGAGGACGATCTCGCCGCGCAATGGGCCGCCGCCGAAGCTGGTGAGGCGCCGGAGGGCGGCTCAGCCAGGGTGCTCAATCAGGCCGAGATCGACTCGCTGCTTGGCTTCGATGCCGCCGAGGAGGTCGGTGAGGACCGCAGCGGCATGCAGCGGATCATCAGCTCCGGCCTGGTGTCCTATGAGCGGCTGCCGATGCTGAAGATCGTCTATGATCGTCTGGTGCGCATCATGTCGACCAGCCTGCGCAACTTCACCTCGGACAATGTCGAGGTCAGCATTGACAATATCCTGTCATTGCGGTTCGGCGACTACCTCAATTCCATCCCGCTGCCTGCGATGCTGGCGGTGTTC
>CAIVDX010000470.1 GCA_903904805.1 uncultured Rhodospirillales bacterium | reverse complement strand
GGCGCGCCGGGGCGGACGCGCTGCAGACCATCGACGACCACCGTCTCGCCCTCTTTCAGGCCGGTGGTGATCGCCACCAGCGTGCCGGCGGTCTGGCCCATGGAGATGGCGCGCCGCTGCGCCTTGTTCTCGGCATCCACCACGAAAACGTAGGTGCCGGCCTGGTCGGACAGCACGGCGGCGCGCGGCACCGCCACCAGATTCACTGGGGCCACACCCTGCAACTGCACGGTGACGAACTCGTTGTCGTAGAGCGGCCGGTCGCCGGGATCGCCGGCCTTCACCCCTGGGCGCACCTTGTTGGCGATGGTGCCACGCACGATCAGCGTGTCGGTGCTTTGCGCAACCGAGGGGGCGACATAGTCGATCTTGCCCTCCGGCGCGTAGGTGGAGCCATCCGGCAGCACCAGCTTGATCACCACGCCGGCCATGCCGCCGCGATCCTCGTAGCGCTTGGCAAGCTCCACCACCGTGCGCACCGGCACCGGGAAGGTCACCCACATCGGGTCCTGGCTGACGATGGTGGCAAGCGGCCCGGTGGTCGGGCCCACCACGTTGCCGACGGTGATGTTCGAGCGGGTGATCTTGCCATCCACCGGGGCGCGGATCTCGGTGTAGTCGAGATTGATCTGCGAGGTGCGCACCTGCGCCTGGGCGTTCTGCAATTGCGCGGCGATCGAGCGCTGCTGAGCGGTGGCGTCATCGAAGATGGAGCGCTGGCCGGCCACGGTGTTCAACAGGGTCTGGGCGCGCTGAAGGGTGATGTTGGCGTTGGTCAGCAGTGCCGCCTGCTGGGCCACCTGCGACTGTTTGGCGAGCAGATCGGCCTCGAACGGCGCGCGCTCCAGCCGATACAGCAGGTCGCCCTTGCTCACCTCCGCCCCCTCGGTGAACAGCCGCTCCTCAATGAAGGCGGTCACGCGCGCGACCAGATCGACATGCTGCACCGCCTGGATGCGACCGACGAATTCCGAGGTCTCAGTGATCGGCCGGGAGGCCACCTTCACCACCCCCACCGCCGGCGGGCCGCCCGCACCTGGCGCCTGGGCCAGGGCCTGCTGCCCGGCCAGCAGGCTCACCAGTGCGATCAACGGAGCAAAGGCTGGGCGGCGCTGCGACTTCATGGCAAACCTTTCGGACACCCGTTCTGGGTGGACAGACGGATATAGTGGATAAGGATCGCCGGAGCGATTGGTCAATAAGACTGCCGCTCCCTCACGCAAGAGCGATACCATATCCATCGGGCAGGACCAGCCATGCGAGACCACCAGCCGGGCTGGACCAACCGAGCGAGACCAACCGAGCGAGACCAACCGAGCGAGACCGGGCGGGCAGACAGGCAGGGAGAGCATGATGGCCGAGCATATCGAGATCACCGAGGTGGGGCCGCGAGACGGTCTGCAGATGGCGCACGGCATGATGCCGACAGCGCAGAAATCCGCCTGGATTCGCGCCATGGCCGAGGCCGGCGTGGCCGCCATCGAGGTCGGCAGCTTCGTGCCTGCCAAGATCGTGCCGCAGATGGCCGACACGCCCGACGTGGTGCGCGACGCCGTGACCATCCCGGGCCTGCGCGTGGTAGCGCTGGTGCCGAACCTGCGCGGCGCCCAGGCCGCCTATGAGGCCGGCGCGCACGCCATCACCATCCCGATCTCGGCAAGCAACAGCCACAGTCTGGCGAACACCCACAAATCCACCGAGGACCAGATCGCCGAGGTCGCCCGCATCTGCGCCTGGCTCGCCGAGCAACCGCGGCGCGTGCATGTCGAGGCCGGTGTGTCCACCGCCTTCGGCTGCTCGATGGAAGGCACCGTGCCGGTCGATCGCGTGGTTTGGACCGCCTCCGGCCTCAGCTCGGCGGGGGCTGACACGCTCGCGCTGTGCGACACGGTCGGCTACGCCCACCCGGCCCTGGTGCGCACCACCATCCGCGCGGTGCGCGACGCCATCGGCCCCAAACTCCGCACCCTGCATCTGCACGACACGCTGGGCATGGGAATCGCCAACGCGCTCGCAGGGCTGGAGGAAGGCATCCGCGCGTTCGACGGAGCACTTGCCGGCCTCGGCGGCTGCCCGTTCGCCCCGGGCGCCTCGGGCAACGTGACCACCGAGGACCTGGTGTTCATGCTGGAAAGCATGGGGTTCTCGACAGGCATCGATCTGCAGAAGCTGCTCGCCACGCGGGCTCTGCTGGCGGCTGGCCTGCCGGACGAGAAGCTGCGTGGGCAGGTGGCTCTTGCCGGGATTCCTCGGACGTTTCACAAGGCGGCTTAAGGGAAGACCTGTTCTTTTTTGAAAAAGAACCAAAAACTTTTGCGGGTTTGGCTTCGGTGATGTGGCCACGCCGTGCACCATCTGGCGGAGTATGGTGATGAGCGAGGCTTCCTTTTCTGCGGCCAAGGCGGAATTTGCGGCCGCATGGAACAATCCGGCCAACACCCGCTTCGAACTGCCCGCCGTCGATGTGAACGCCACCATCGCGGCGAAATACGTGCTCGATGCGCCATTCCGGATGAGCCTCACCCAGCTCTGGGACATGGAGGTGAAGAAGGCCTGGGCACCGTTGAATTATATTCCCTATGTGGTCAGCGAGGGGGCGTCCTGGGGGCGTGGCGATCTGGCTGATGGCAGCGATCATTTCTATCGCCGCTCAAACCAGGCCGGTTGGATCACACCCTCGCGCGGGTTGGTGTTGGAGGAGGTGTTTCTGGACCATGCCGCGCGGCGCATCTTCTTCATGGGTCGGCGGAATTTCACCGACTCGGATGGGACGATGCTGACGGCGGATGATCATCAGCCGTTGTTTCATGTCGAACATGCGGCCGAGGGCAGCGAGGGCGCGCCGGTGAATGTCTGGCGCATCGTGCTGCTGACGGAGCGGGAAGACCCGCGCTTCCATGCGCCGTTCCAGGCGATGGCCGATGCCGGCCTGCTGCCCGGCTTCGTGGAAATCTACATCACCCGAGACCTCGCGGTGCCGCTCACCCGCCGTTAGGGATATCGGGTGTCGGCGCTGCCCGCGCCTGGGTTGAGTTCTAAAAGTTCTCGGGTTCTCTGTTTCAAGAAAGAACAAATCTTTCTTACTGTGGCATTCCGGCCAACGTATCCTCCAAAGGCGCCACAGAGACATCGATCAACCCATGGGTCGGTCGATCGAGGTCGAGCACCATCAGGATCAGCACGGCGATGGAGGCCGACATGATGAGGTTCGCCCAGTGCCGCCCGGCACCCGACATGCCAGCGTTGTAGCCGGCGAAGGCCATCGAGACCATCGAGAGGCACACCACCAGGAACATCACCTCGCCGGGCACGTGGTAGCGCAAAGCGGTCAGGCGGCGTTCATGCACGTTGTTCATCTCGTTGAGCGAGGCGACGAACTGGTAGGTGGGCAGCGATTGTGGGGCGGTGGCGGCGACGCCGGCGGCGAGTTGCCAGAGACGGGATTGCAGTTCAACCGAGCGTTTGATGTCGGCCTCGAAGCGTGGGCCGTCGGTGGTGGTGCCCAGGCCGATGCGGATGCGCGTGTAGTCGCGCAGGGCGTCGAGGATGGGTTTTTGCGCCGGAGAGGGCAGCAGCAGGGTGAAGTTGGCGGTGCTGCCGATGGCGTTGGCCTCCTCCAGCACCTGGTCGCGGCGGCTGTCGAAGCGGGCGAGCGCGATGGAGAAGGTGAAGGCGAGCAGCAGGGCGAGCATGCCGAGGGCCGCGCCGGTGAGGGTGCCGAAATCCTGCGGCTGTTCGTCGTCGGCCTGTGGGACGGCGGCGCGGGCGCGCTGCCCCAGCCGATTGCCGAGTTCGGCGCTGCCGGCGATCAACGCGATCACCACCGGGTAGAGAACCAGCAGATCGGTTCGGTACAGGAACTCGAACATCGGCATGCTCCGGCGCAGTGATGGGCCCAGTGCGTGCCATGTTTCTGGCCGCGCCGAAAGGCTGGCGGCTGAACGGCTTATGTAGTTTCCGATGCTGGCACGCGCGGGCGCGCGGGCGCCATCATTCGTTTCAAGTCACATCTGGCGAAGCATCCCATCATGAGTCCTCTGCTGATCATCATCATCCTGATTCTGCTGTTTGGCGGGGGCGGCGGTTACTACGGCTATAACCGCTATGGCGGTATGGGATTGGGCGGTGTACTGGGGCTCGTCCTCGTCGTGGTGATTGTTCTGTGGTTTTTGGGTCTGCTCACGGGCGGCGGGATGATGCGTTAGACCAGTCCGCGCCCGACGATGTCGGGGACGGACCGGCCACCTTCATCCCGGCGTCGCTTGCCTTGCAACAGCTGCGCGCGCAGGCGCCAACCGACAGCATCACGCTCGACTGGTTGCTGAGTTCGCTGCAGCGCCGCTCGTTCGGCATGGTGATTCTGCTGCTGGCGCTGGTGGCGCTGATCCCGGGCATCTGCAACATCGTCGGCATTCTGCTGATGATCG
>CAIVDX010000469.1 GCA_903904805.1 uncultured Rhodospirillales bacterium | reverse complement strand
GCGCGTCATCAATGCCGAAACCGCCGAAAAGCCCAAGGACACCGTTCCGCGGTAGACGGCTTTCATGTTCGACCTGTTCAGCACGAGCCACATCCTTATCCTGCTCGCCGTGGCTCTGGTCGTGGTGGGCCCCAAGGACCTGCCCAAGCTGATGCACCTGGTCGGCAAATGGGTCGGCAAGGCGCGCGGCCTGGCCAGCGAATTCAAGAAAAGCTTCGACGACATGGCGCGCCAGAGCGAGTTGGATGAACTGCGCAAGGAAATCGAGACGCTGCGCAGCCACCAGACCATCACCGGCCTGGAGTCCGATCTCAATGCGCCGCTGGAAACCGCGCTCGTGCCGGGCGGTCTGGATATCGGGCCCGAGCCGCGCACCGGCGAGTTCGAGATCACCGACACCGCGCCGCCGCCGGCGATGACGCTGTCCGAGCCGTCGCGGCAATGAACGCGCCTTCGCCGGAAGACAAGGCGGCGCTGGACGCCACCCGCGCGCCGTTGATGGAGCATCTGGTCGAGCTGCGCAAAAGGCTGGTCTGGGGGATGATCTCCTTCGGCGTCTGCTTTGTGATCTGCTTTGCCGTTTCGACGCCGATTTTCGATTTTCTCATCAAGCCGCTGCACCAGGCGACCAACCACCTGATCTATACCGCGCTGACCGAAGTGTTTTTCACCAAGGTCAAGATCGGCATGTTTGGCGGATTGTGCCTGGGTTTTCCGCTGATCGCGGCCCAGATCTGGATTTTCGTGGCGCCGGGGCTGTACCGCCATGAGCGGCGCGCCTTTCTGCCCTTCCTGATGTGGACGCCGGTGATGTTCATCCTTGGCGCGGCCTTCGTCTATTATGTGATGCTGCCCTTCGCCATAAAGTTCTTCGGCGGCTACCAGGTGCCGACCACCAATGGCGTCATGGGCATCGAACTCCAGGCCAAGGTCAGCGACTATCTCGATTTCGTGATGACGCTGATTTTCGCCTTCGGCCTGACCTTCCAGTTGCCGGTGCTGTTGTCGCTGCTGGGCAAGGTCGGGATCGTCACCGTCAAGGCGCTGCGCGAGATGCGCCGTTATGCCTATGTCGGCCTGTTCGCGGTGGCTGCGGTTTTCACCCCGCCGGACGCGATCTCGATGCTGAGCCTGGCCTTTCCGTTGGTGGCGCTTTACGAGATTTCGGTCTTCAGCGTGATGATGATCGAGCGGCGGCGCCTGAAGGATGAAGCAGCCCGCGCCGCCGCCAACTAGGACCGATGCCAGCTAAGCCGCGGCCTGCCGCCGCGCCGGGGCCACGCACGCCGGGGGGAAATACAGCGTCACGCAGGTGCCCCGGCTAGGCTGGCTTTCGACCGTCAGGCGGCCGCCATGCAGCTCAATCATCGCCTTGGCCAGGGGCAGGCCGAGCCCGGTGCCTTCATGGCGCACCGCCATCCCGGTGCGGTTCTGTGCGAAGGGAATCAGGGCATTGGCGATTTCGCTGTCACTCATGCCGATGCCGGTATCGCGCACCGTCAGGGCATAGCCGCCGTCCGGCTGCGCCGCGCCGCCGAGCACCACGCTGCCGCCTTCCGGGGTGAACTTGATGGCGTTGCCCACCAGGTTGATGACGATCTGGTGGATCATGCGCTCCACCGCCACCAGCCGGACATCGTCCTCATTCCATTCGCCGCGCACCGTCACGCCATGCTTTTCGCCCAGCCCGCCCAGCAGGCCCAGCGCGGCGTTCAGGGCGGGCAGCAGGGCGAACTCGCTGGCGCTGTCGAGCGACATTTTGCCGGATTCGATTTTCGCCAGATCGAGCACATCGTTGATGATGCCCAGCAGGTGCTGTCCGCTGGCATGGATGTCGCCGGCGTAGGCCAGATAACGGGGATTGAAGACCGGACCGAGATGCTGGTCTTTCATCACTTCCGAGAAGCCCAGAATGGCGTTGAGCGGGGT
>CAIVDX010000468.1 GCA_903904805.1 uncultured Rhodospirillales bacterium | reverse complement strand
CGGCGAGGGTGCCGAGGCGGGTGATCGAGTGCTGGAGTCCCGCCCAATGGTCGCCATTGCTCCGCACGGCCAGCAGCCGGCCGCTCGAATCGACCAGCGCCGCGAGGCCGTTGGCGCTAAGGTTCGAGGCCGACAGCACGTGCTCGAGGTCGTGAACATCCACACTGATCGACAGCACCGCCCCCGCGTCGGGCAATTGGATGGATAGCGCAATGGCGTATTCGCCATCCGTACCGAAGTTATAAGGTGCCGTCAGGTAGGGCTGGTTGCCGCTGGTATAGGCGCCCTTGAACCACTCCCGCGTGGAGGGGCGATAGTCGGTCGGCGCGGTTGATTGCGCGACCTCATTGCCGTCGGCCGTGAAGAAAGTGCGGGTTCGCGTGCGCACGCCGTCTGCGCCGACCATGACGATTGTCCGCGCATAGGCGGCGGTTTTGGGCATGTCGGCACGGTTGTTCTCGACGATCATGAAGTCATCGTTCGACCAGCCCACCAGCACGGAAGGCGGGCCTCCCTCGATAAGCAGCGACCGGGCAAGGGCTCGGCCATCGAGCAGGTGATCGGGCGTGCTCTGCACGACATCCAGCGCCCGCGTCAGCTTGAGGTAGCGGCGATAGATCTGGAACTGCCGGTCGACGGTGATGAAGGCCTGCCGGGCCTGCCGGTCAAAACTGTCGAGGCCGTTTTCCTCTGCCTGATGCTGCAGGCCGTTCAGCACGACGGCAAAAAACAGGCCCGTGAGGATCAACACCATCACGGCCGTGCGAAGGGCAACAACATAGCGAAAAGGCCAGGCGCGCCGATTACCGAACACAGTGGATCACCACGCAACACAAAACCGGAATCTACCTAATCCGCTATCATTTCCCAAGGAAAAATTTCGTAAATATACCTATGGCGAAATACGGCGTTGTGTTTGATCTGAACAAGACTGAGCGGCGCGCAATTTCATTGGTGTGTCGCAGCGCATCGATGAAATTGACGTGTTCGGCGATTACATTTGTCAAAGTGGTTTAATACTATAGAGCGGCGGGGCAAAACCCGTACCCACACAAGTCGACAAGCGGCACCGCGCGGCTTTTCATCGTCATCTGAACCGGGTTAACGGTAGCCGACCCAGATTATTCGGAGTTCTCTCGTGACATCGTTTTATGATTTTTCAGCGCCCCTGCTCAGTGGCGCGGCGCAGCCCATGGCCGCGTATGCCGGCAAGGTTGTGCTGGTGGTGAACGTCGCCAGCCATTGCGGCTTCACGGTGCAATACACCGGGCTTGAGGCGCTGTGGCGCGCCCATCGCGACGAAGGGCTGGTGATCCTTGGCTTCCCCTGCAACCAGTTTGGCGAGCAGGAGCCGGGCGACGCGGCCGAGATCGCCAATTTCTGCAGCGTCACCTATGACGTGACGTTCCCGATCTTTGCCAAGGTCGAGGTGAATGGCGAGGGCGCGGACCCGCTCTACCAGTTCATGAAGCATGAGCAAAAGGGCGTGCTCGGCACCGAGGCGATCAAGTGGAACTTCACCAAGTTCCTGATCGGCCGGGACGGCAAGGTGGTCGAGCGGTTTGCGCCCGACATGACGCCGGAAGCGCTTGAAAAGGACATTGTGGCGCTGCTCTAGTTGCCACGTTAGCGGGGCGCCCGATGTGGCGCCCCAGAAGCAGCG
>CAIVDX010000467.1 GCA_903904805.1 uncultured Rhodospirillales bacterium | reverse complement strand
GGCCGGCACGCGCGATGCCGATGGGCGCATCGGGAAAATCTGCTGATGCAGACAGATCTCCGCGAGATCGCCGCCGTCGCCGCCGCGGCTCACCCGGCCGGCAAGTTCGGGGAAGATCGTCTCCAGCGGACCCCACATTTCAGACAGCGTGTGATTGCAGACGAGAATTTCAGGCGGATGGGCGGCGACGGTGGGGTTGGCCAGCAGGTCCTGCAGGCCGGAGAGCTCGTTCCACAGATGATGGCCGATATGGGTTTCTCGCGTCACCACAAGGGGTTTTCGTGGGGTGGCGGCGTACCAGGCCTGCCAGTCCGGCGCGTGGCGCAGGGCGAAGGCGCCGAGCCAGGCGGCGATGTCGGTGCCGAAATGTTCGCCGATGAAGGCGGCGTCGTCGTCCCTGCGGGCGATGAGCGCGCCCTCGCGCGGCAGGAACAGCGCGCGCGGTTCGCAGCGATGCTGGGTGGCGATGACATAGGCGGTTGCGTCGTTGTCGGTGTCATCGATGCGATAGGCGAACAGAAACGGCGAGTAGGCGATGCCGTGCGCGCAGGGCAATGGGCGGCCATCGATGGGGCTGGGGAAGAGCATGTGGCCGTGGGTGAGCGCGCGCAGCGTGTTGGCGGCGTGGTCGGTGGCGAACAGGGTGGCGATGTGCGCGGCGTCATAGGGCGCCGGCGGGTCGGACAGGATGCGGGTGGGCGGCGGGGCGTGCAGGTCGGCGAGCATGGCGCGCAGGCTGGCGGGCGTGTCCTGCAGCCACGCGGCACCGGGGCGGCCGAGCAGCAGGGCGCGGGCGGCGCGGTCGAGGTCGGTGGCGAGCGCGCGGCGGAACGGATGCATCAGCGCGGCCGGATTGTCGGTGATGCGCGCGCCGGTGCGGTCGACGAACCAGTGCGCGGCCTCGCCGCTCTCATGGCGCAGCGCGATGATGCCGAGCAGGTCGCCGGCGAGGGCGCACTCGACGCGCCAGCCGGGATTGAAGGCGTCGACGCGGTGGCCATCGAGGCTGATCGGGCGCCAGACATCGCCGACGCGCAGTTGCAGCGTGCCGTCCGGCCCAGGCGCGATGGTGGTTTGTTGCATCGGCCGACTATGCGCCGCGCGGCTGCGGGTGCGAAGATGGGGCATGCGCAACGGTCTGATCGGCGGCAGCGGGTTCATCGGCGGGCATCTGCTGCGTGGCGGTGGCTATGCGGCGAGTTTCCACTCGCGCGATATCGCCGACATCGATGGGCAGCATTTCGATCGCCTGGTGTGCGCCGGCGCGCCGGGGGTGAAATATCTCGCCAACCGCGATCCTGATGCCGATTGGGCGTCGATCCAAAAGCTCTGGACGCATCTGGCGCGGGCGCGGGCGGCGCGGGTGGTGCTGATTTCCACGGTGGATGTGTATCCCCAGCCGGCCGGGGTGGATGAGGCCGACGCGCCGGGCGCGCACAGCCAGGCCTATGGGCGGCATCGGCGCTGGCTGGAGGAGGCGGTGGCGGGGTATTTTCCGCACAGCGTGATCGTGCGGTTGCCCGGCATGTTCGGGCCGGGGCTGCGCAAGAACGCGGTGTTCGATCTGCTGCATCGGCATGAGGTGGAGAAACTGCCGGGGCGCGCGGCGCTGCAATGGTATCCGCTGGAGCGTCTGGCCGGCGATCTGGAGACGATCGAGGCGGCCGGCATCGGGCTGATCAACATCGCGCCGCCGCCGATGGCGATGGCGGAGCTGGCCGCGCGGCTGGCGCCGGAGGTGGTGCTGGGGGAGCGCGAGGGGGTGGTCTACGACATCGGCACGCGCCATGCGGCGCTGCTGGGCGGCGCGGGGCGGTATCATCTGAGTCTGGACGAGGTGCGGGCGCGGCTGGATCGGTTCGCCGGTGAGGTCCGGCGATGAGGCTGTGTGTCAGCAATCTGGCGTGGGATGAGGCCAGGCTCGACCAGGCGCTGGAGGCGATCGCCGGCACCCCCTCAGCAGGGATCGAGGTGGCGGGGATCGAGGTAGCGGCGATCGAGGTAGCGGGGATCGAGGTAGCGGGGATCGAGGTAGCGCCGGGGCGGCTGGGTGGCTGGGATGCGGCGCTGCTCGGGCGGGTGGCGGCGTATCGGGCGCGGCTGGCTGGGCTGGGGCTCGCGGTGCCGGCGATGCAGGCGATCTTTTATGGTCGGCCGGAGGCGGCGCTGCTGGGCGACGAGGCGGCGTTCGCGGCGATGCTGGCGCATCTGCGGCTGGTGCGGGCGATCGGGCTGGAGCTGGGGGCCGATGTGGCGGTGTTCGGCGCGCCGGCGACGCGGCGGCGGGGCGCGCTGGATCAGGCGGCAGCGTTCACATTGGCGGTGGAGCGGTTGCGGCGGGTGGGCGATGTGCTGGGCCCGGTGCGGCTGGCGATCGAGCCGGTGCCCGCAACGGCTCACTGCGATTTCATCCATACCGGTGCGGAGGCGCTGGCGCTGGTGCGGGCGGTGGATCATCCGGCGATCGCGCTGCAGTGCGACTCGGCGGCGCTGGCGGCCTCCGGCGAGGATGCGGCGGCGCATGTGATCGCGGCGGGGGCGGCCCTGGCGCATGTGCATGCCTCGCAGCCGGAGCTGGGGGATTTCAGCGTGCCGCTGGAGGTGCACGGGGCGATGGCCGCCGGTCTGGCCGCGCGGGAGTGGCCGGGCTGGGTGAGCGTGGAGATGCTGGGACGTGGCGATCAGATCGCGCGGCTGCGCCAGGCGATCGCGGCGGTGGCGGCGATCTATCCGGTCAGGCGCGGGTGAGTGTGGCCGGCGGCACCACGCCGGCCCAGGCGCGGTCGAGCATCTGGCTGAACCAGCCCAGCGAATCCGCGGTGGTTTCCTCGGCCAGGCTGAACAGGGTGGGGTGGTCGAGCGCCATCTCGGCGCTGGCCTCGCCGTCCTCATGGTGCAGATGGCCGAAGAATTTCAGCGCGACATGCTGGAAGCGGCGGTTGGAGCCGAGGCAGACGATCTGCGCGGTGGCGAAGCGGCGGTTGCGGGCGATGAGCAGCGCCTGGCCCAGAAGCTGGGTGCCGATGCCGTGGTCCTGGCAGTCGGCTTCCACGGTGACGGCGATCTCGGCCTCGCGGAACAGGCGGCCCTGCAGCTCGGCCGCGCCGCGCAGGATGCCCTCGGCGAAATAGCCGACGACGGCGCCGGCCACCCAGTCGATTTTGGCGACGTGATCGGCGATCGAGCTGTCTGACACCGAGTGCATGAAGCGCGCGGCGCGGTCCTCCGCCGGCAGCCGGAGCAGGTGCTCGAGCAGCGCGGGTGCTTCGGTCGGCAGAAGTTTGCGCATGGCGGTCATGGTCGGACCTTGAATGGTGCACTGCACAAATAGGCGCTCGCGGGCTGAACCGCATGCCCAATCTCATCAGGTCAGCCACGCTGTCCCATCAGGTGCGGCGAGGAGGGACTCACCATCTCAGGGTTTTTTGCGTCTTGTTTGCAAAAAACACGGCGCTTGCTACCGGCTGACGATCACATCAATGGGTGCCCTGGCATCCGAGATGGTCAACGGCCCCATCCCCGCCCGATCGCCATCCGCCTGCACCGGAATTCCCTCGGCGTTGAGCAGGTCGATCTGATGTCCGCGCAGGAAGCGCAGGCCGGGCGCCCGCGGCAGCGCGCCGAGCGGCAGGGCGAGCCCGTAGAGCGAGGCGGAGAAGGGGCCGCCGCGGTCGAACAGCACCACCGAGAAGCCGGAGGTGGCGTGGTCGGCGTCGGCGGCGAGCAGGTAGTTGCCGCCATAGAGCTTGCCCTTGCAGACGATCATGCTGGCGGCGGTGTGGTGGGCGCCGTCGATGCGCAGATGCAGGCGGGGGTAACGGTAGCGGGAGAGTTCGCGCATGCCCTGCACGGCGTAGGCGGAGCGGCCCATCGCGCGTTTCAGGCGGGGGCCGATGCGGTGCACCACCTGGGCGTCGAACCCCGCGCCGAGCATCTGCACGAACTGGCGCTCGCCGCCCTGCGCGGAGCGGGCGAGGCCGGGCAGCAGGGGGCGGGTGCGGCGGAAGGCCAGGGCGGCGGCGATGTCACGCGGGCTGAAGGGCAGGCGGAGTTCATGGGCGAGCACGTTGGCGGTGCCCATCGGGATGATGCCGAGCGGCACCGCGCTGCCGGTGAGGCCGGCGGCGACCTCGGCGATGGTGCCGTCACCCCCGGCGGCGACCACCATGGAGCGCCCGGCGGCCACCGCGTCGCGCGCGAGGTCGCTGGCATGGCCGCCATGCCGTGTGCGCGCGATCTCGACCTTCACGCCGTTTTCCGCCAGCAGATCGAGCACCTGCCAGAGCAGACCGGCGCGGCGGCGGCCCGCCACAGGGTTGAAAATTACCAGCACCCGGGATTTGCCTCTTTTGTCGGCACCGCAGGAGATGCGTGCAAACGCTTCCCTTAGCGGGCTACCATTGCGATTCGATGACAGTGGCGAGTCTGCGGGATGACAATCATATCCGGCGAAAAAGTGATCGTCTCGGCGGTTCTGGTCATGGAAGTTTCACTGACGCGACGCGGCGCGGGTCGTATGTCCTGCGCCGACGAGTGGATTTCGACCGACTGGACTTGTGGCTTCGCGGCACCGCTGATGGCGGGCCAGGCAGGCAGGGCACGCTGACATGAATGCGCCGATGATGGGCAAGACGGTCTACCGCACCGTCTTCATCTCCGACACGCACCTGGGCACACGGGGGGCGCGCACTGATTTTCTGGTGGATTTTCTGCAGTCGATCCAGTGCGAGACGCTGTTTCTGGTGGGCGACATCATCGATGGCTGGCGGCTTCGCAAGAGCTGGTACTGGGATGAGGGCTGCGACGAGGCGCTGCGGCTGATCCTGAAGATGGCGCGCTCGGGCACACGGGTGGTCTATATTCCCGGCAACCATGACGAGATGTTCCGCAGCTGGATGCCGATGGGGCTGGAGGTCGCCGGCATCGAGCTGAAGCGCGACGATGTGCATGTGACCGCCGATGGCCGCAAGCTGCTGGTGATGCATGGCGACGAGTTCGATAGCGTGGTGCGCTATGCCCGCTTCCTCGCGCTGCTGGGTGACTGGGCCTACAACGTGGCGCTCGGCGTGAACCGCTATTTCAACGCGATCCGCCGCCGGCTGGGCTATCCCTACTGGTCGCTCTCGGCCTGGCTGAAGCGCCAGGTGAAGGAGGCGGTGAAGGCGATCGACCGGTTCGAGACGGCGCTGGCCGCCGAGGCGAAGCGGCGCGGGCTCGATGGCGTGGTCTGCGGGCACATCCATCATGCCGAGATGCGCATGGTGAACGGCGTGCAGTATCTCAATGACGGCGACTGGGTGGAAAGCTGCACCGCGCTGGTCGAGCACGCGGATGGCCGGCTGGAGCTGGTCGACTGGACCGAGGTGAAGCGGCTGTCCTTCTTCTCCGCCCGCAGCCCCCAGCTTCAGCTTGCCTGACAGCGCGCTGGACCGCACCGCCGGGCTGGTGATCGACGCGAGCGGCACGCAGAGCACGCTGCCGGCCGGCGAGGTCAGGCGCATCGCGATCATCTCCGACGCCTGGATGCCGCAGGTGAATGGCGTGGTGCGCACCATCGCCACGCTGACCCGCGAGCTGCGCGCGATGGGGCATGTGGTGGAGGTGATCGCGCCGGACCGGTTCCGCACGGTGCCGTGCCCGACCTATCCGGATATTCGTCTGGCGTTGAAGCCGTTCCGGCGGTTGCGGCGCGACATCGAGGCGTTCGCGCCGGATCACATCCACATCGCCACCGAAGGGCCGCTGGGCATCGCCGGGGCGCGGCTGGCGCGCCGTCGGGGCTGGCAGTTCACCACCTGCTTCGCCACCAAGTTTCCCGATTACATCGCCGCGCGCACCGGGCTGCCGGCCTCCTGGTTCTATGCCTGGCTGCGGCGGTTCCATAATCGCGGCTTCGGCACGATGGTGGCCACCGCCAGCCTGGGCAATGAGCTGCAGGGGCGCGGCTTTCGCGAGGTGCGGCCCTGGACGCGCGGGGTGGATCTGGCGGCGTTCACCCCGGATGTGGCGGACGGGAAGGATATGTATCCCGGTCTGGCGCGGCCGATCTTCGCCTATGTCGGCCGGGTGGCGGTGGAAAAGAACATCGAGGCGTTCCTCAGGCTGGACCTGCCTGGCAGCAAGGTGGTGGTGGGCGATGGTCCGCAGCGGGCGGGGCTGGAGAAGGCCTATCCGGGCGTGCATTTCACCGGCGCGCGCTTCGGCGCGGAGCTGGCGGCGAGCTATGCGGCGGCGGATGTGTTCGTGTTCCCCTCGCTGACCGACACGTTCGGGCTGGTGCTGCTGGAGGCGCTGGCCTGCGGCACGCCGGTGGCGGCCTATCCGGTGACCGGGCCGCGCGATGTGCTGGCCAACCCGGCGGGCCATATCGGCGCGATGGACGATGATCTGCGCGCGGCCTGTCTGGCGGCACTCGCGGGCGATCAGCTGGCTTGCCGGGCGCATGCCGAGCGGTTCTCCTGGCGGGCCTGCGCCGAGCTGTTCCTGCAGAACCTGGTACGGCTGCGCGAGGCCTGACTACGCCTGTCTGCCTCCATTTCAGCAACAAAATATTTTCCCGTTGACAAAAATCGACGATTTTGGCTGCCTCGGAGGCCTGTTATCGTCGATCGTTCAACAGCTGTTCATTTTGGCTCGATGGGGCCACTGAGGGTCCAGGGCCATGAAGTTGACCATCCTGCCGATCGCTGCCGTTCTGGCGACGGGTGTTCTCGCCGCGCCCGCCATGGCGCAGACCGCGACGATCCTGACCCAGGCGGAAGCCGCCAACGCCTTCTACCCGACCACCGAGAGCGGCTATTCCATCTCCTATGGCGGCAACTACGCGACCAGCCTTGATGGCTACATCGTCGGCGGTGGCGCTGACATGGTGATCACCCGCGCCGCGGGCGGCACCTTCCAGCTGCAGGGGCTGGATGTGCAGACGCTGCGTGGCAATCAGCTTGACGTGCTCGGGTTCAACAGCGCCTCGACCGAGATCGCATCGGTGACATTGACCTCGACGTCGTCGTTTGGTCCCGCCGATGTGTCGGTGTTTTCCGGGGTGAATCTGGCGAGCCTGGAATTCACCGAGGTCGGCGAGGCGGCGGCGTTCGCCAATGTGAAGCTGTTTGCCGGGGCGGCGGGGGGCGCGGTGATCGTGCCGGAGCCCGCGACGTTGGGCCTGTTCGGCAGCGTGCTGGCGGTGCTTGCGCTGCGGCGTCGGCGCGCGGCGAGCCGGGGCTGATCCGCGGGAGCGGGGTCAGGCTGGTGAGGGCGACCGGATCGGGGGCGAGCTGATCGGGCCGCGTGCGACAGCAACACCGGATCATCGTGTGTACATGATGCGGTCAAGCTGTTCGGCGCACCAGCGAGCTGGAGCGTGTACGCCGTTTCAAACCGGCTCGGTCCCGACCTAGGTGGCGGGGGCGGCGGCCGGATTGGCCAGATTGGCCTGCGCCTGGGTGAGCAGATCCTCCGGCCGCAGCTCTGTCAGCTCAGCCGGCTGCGCGCTGGCGATGCCCAACCGGATCGGCACGTCTCCCACCAGTTCCAGCAGGTTTGCCTTCAGCGCGGTGATCACGGTCAGCGCGCCGTCACGCGAGGTGTTGGGCAGCAGCAGCGCGTAGCTGTGCTGGTCGAGCCGGGCGGCGATGTCACTGGTGCGGCGGGCGGCGAGGCCGACGGCGGTGGCGAATTCCTGCTGCACCGAGGCGACCGCGGGGAATTCCACCAGGATCAGGCTGACGGTGGAGAGGTCGCGCCGGGCGCGCAGCCACTCGGCGGTGAGCGTGTGCTGGAAGCGGCGCAGGCCGGGCAGGCCGGTTTCGTCATCGGTGCCGCGCTCGGATTCGAGCAGGGCGATGCGGGCGGTGTCGTCCGACCGGGCGGAGAGGGCCTGGCGGATGCGGCCGGCGAGCGCGATGGCGATGCCGAGGGCGGCAACGAGGCGGCCGGCCTGGGAGGCGAAGCCCAGCGGTTGCCAGCTGGCCAGACCG
This sequence comes from uncultured Rhodospirillales bacterium, assembly GCA_903904805.1. Taxonomy (GTDB): domain Bacteria; phylum Pseudomonadota; class Alphaproteobacteria; order Acetobacterales; family Acetobacteraceae; genus CAIVDX01. Next base: position 2,824 of record CAIVDX010000467.1, on the reverse strand, counting down.
GCGCCGGCCATGGTGCCGAGCAGGGCGAGGCCGAGCCAGGAGCGCCCGGAGGCGCGTCGGCCCAGCCACAGCGCCGAGCCGGCGGCGACGGCGACGACCGTCAAACCGGACATGCCCCACCAGGGCGCCAGCGCGCCGACTGCCGGCACTGTCCAGAGCCAGCAGCGCGGGTCGCGCCGCACGCCGTCCAGCAGGAAGCCGGCCAGGGCGCAGCCGATGGTGAAGCCGCACAGCCCGTCCACCAACCAGGGAATCGTGATCACCGGATCATGGGCGAACGGCCAGGTTGCCAGCGCCGTGCAGATCAGCAGCGCGTAGCCCAGCACCTGCGGGGTGCTGAGCGGCTGATCATGGTCGAACTCCGAGAGGTCGGGCACCACAGGTGGCGGCAAGGCGGCGCCGGCCGCTCCGGCCAGCCCGCCTGACCGCGCCACGTCGTCGCCGGGCGCGGCCTGCATCATCAGACCTCGGCGCGGGCCAGGGTGGGTTCGGTGATCATCTCGATGCGGCCGGTGATCTGGCCGCCATCCTCCACCTGCAGCCGGCGGCAATGGGCGGTGCCCAGCACGCGGCCGGTGTTGCGCACGACCAGGCTGCCGCGCGCGGTGACGGTGCCATCGATGGTGCCGGCGATCTCGGCATCCTCGACCTCGACCTCGCCTTTGAAGACGCCGCCGGGGGCGATGGAGACTTCGGTGGCGCGCAGGGTGGCGGCCTCGATCACGCCCTCGACCACCACGCGCTCGGCATCGGTGATCACGCCGGCGACCGAGATGCCGCGGGCGACCACCAGGGTGCGGCGCTCGGCGACCTCACGCGCGGCCGGGCGAACCGGGGCGGTGGCGGCAGCGGCGGCGCCGGGACGGGCGCCGGGCAGCAGGCCGGGGCTCGTCGGTGCGGCGGGAACGGGGACCGGCTGGGCCGGAAAGGGCGGACGCGACATGGATGAGGGTTCCTTCAAGGCGGCAGGCGAGGCGGTGCCCGCTCCGGGCATCGGGGTGGCGGGGCGGTAGGGCGGCACGCCCAATCCGTTGTCGGGTCGTGCGGTGTCGGATCGGGCGTCAGGACCGGTCGGGCTGTTGACCGGGTGGTCGGAGGTGTCGGCCGGTGCCGCCCCGGGGGGCGTGGTCTCGGATGCGGCGGGCTGGTCGTCAGGCTTGCGGAATTTGAACAAGGGTTATCCACCTAAGCGAGCGCATCCAAAGAATGCGTTTATGCAGGGCTCTCCGGCGGTCCGTCCGCGGCTGAGCGGGGCGGTTTGGGACGTCGGAGGAGCGTTCTAGCATGGTGGGACCTGTGATGGAATAAACACATGACAAAAATTCAACGCAATGGAGGGATTTTCTGGCTTGACGGTGGCGGCGCGGCGGTTGGGCGGTGGCCGAGATGCACCATCGCGGCGAGGCCGAGCACCGGCACCGCCAGGTTCAGCACCGGCACCATGGCGGCGGCCACGAACACCCCGCCGAGCAGCATCACCGGCCAGAAGCGGGCGCGATAGGCGGCCAGCGCGTCGGCCCGGCTGGCCCGGCGCATCGCCGCGGTGACGAACAGCCCGCGGCCGAGCGCCCAGGCGCTCACCGTCCAGCCCAGCACGATCCCCAGCCCGGGCAGCACCAGGTTGCCGAGCAGACCGCCGAGCTGGGCGAGCAGCACCAGCAGGCCGAGGGCGATGCCGTCCCAGGCCTGGGAGGCGAGGGAGGCGCCGTGCGGCGGCGGCAGGCCCGGATAGTAGCGCGCCTCCACCGCGGCGGCGACGCGTTCGGTGAACAGCCCGGCGATCCCGGCGGCGACCGGCACGTAGAGGTAAAGCGCCAGCAGGGCGCCGCCGATCGCCGCCAGCAGCCAGCCGGCCGAGGCCCACCAGCCGGTCAGGAAATGCGCGCTCAGGGCGCCGCCGAGGGCGACGCAGCCGATCACCCCCAGGGCGGCGAGCAACAGCGACCAGCCATAGGTGGCGCGGAATTCAGGATCGGCGCTTTGGGCGAGCGCGCGGCCGAGGGGCAGAAGGGGCAAATCAATCACGCGATGGTTGGGTTGCGGGTGGCTGATGTGGATGCTACCGCCGCAGCCAGCAACTGGCGCAAGCAACTGGCGCAAGCAACTGGCTCAAGCAACTGGCTCAAGCCCTGGGAGGCCTTCATGACGGCTCGTTTTGATCTGTGCGGCATCGGCAACGCCATTGTCGATGTGGTGGCCCCGACGGAGGACCGGTTCCTGTCGCATCACGATATGCGCAAGGGCGGCATGGCGCTGGTCGATGCGGCCGCGGCGGATGCGATCTATGCGGCGATGCCGGCCGGGCAGGAGAGCTCGGGCGGGTCGGTGGCGAACAGCTGCGCGGTGGCGGCCCTGCTGGGCAGCAAGGTGGCCTATCTCGGCAAGGTGGCGAACGACCAGCTCGGTGGGGTGTTCCGCCACGATATCGGCGCGGTGGGCGTGCATTTCCCCACCCCGGCGCTGGCCGAGGGGGCGCCGACCGCGCGCTGCCTGATCCTGGTCACGCCGGACGGCCAGCGCACCATGAACACCTTCCTCGGCGCCTGCGTGACCTTCGGGCCGCAGGATCTGGATCATCAGGTGATCGCCGATTCGAAGGTGACCTATCTGGAGGGCTATCTGTTCGACCCGCCGGCGGCGCAGGCCGCCTTCCGCTCGGCCGCGGAGCTGGCGCACAAGGCCGGGCGCCTGGTGGCGCTGTCGCTGTCTGACGCGTTCTGCGTGGATCGCCATCGCGACGGCTTCCGCGCCTTCGTGAAGGACCATGTGGATATCCTGTTCGCCAACGAGGCGGAGATCTGCGCGCTGTATGAGCTGGGCGAGT
>CAIVDX010000466.1 GCA_903904805.1 uncultured Rhodospirillales bacterium | reverse complement strand
GTTCTCTTTGATGATGTAAATGATGTGCTTGATGGGATTGCGGCCGCCGGCAAACGCAATCTTCTCTTCACCCGCACGTAGCAGGTTGGACTCGATCACTTCCGCGGTGGAGGCCTTCAGCCCGCTCTCGATCTGATGCTCGTCTAACTGGGCGACTGAGCCGTACAGCAGCGTCGGCGCATAAGTAAAGGCCCGCCGGAACGAGCGAATATTTTTGACCTCGTCGACGATGACCTGCGGCTTCGCGTTCGGTCCGGTGCCCTCACCCTTGTCGCTCGCGATGAAAAGCTTGCCACCACCAGGAGCGGAGACGAACGCCAGCGCAATCGGCATCAACTCGGTCGGCACAAACCCGATGGGCTCGGTCATTCCTTTGGCCCTATCCATGCTCTTCAGGCGGTGAGTATCGAGCACAGCGATCGAGTCGGTCCCCATGTTGGCCGCATACAAACGCGAGCCGTCAGCGTTTAGAGCCAGTGCATTCGGTTCAGCGCCAAAGTAGCTTTGCCCGGGCAGGCGCGTATCGAAGTAGCCGCGCACCGATAACTGCGGGGCGTCAGGTTTTCCTATCTCCACCGCCGCAACCGCGTCACGATTCGAGAGCGCAACGTACAACGTGCCGGAGCGCTCATCGAGCAGCAAGGTACAGGGATGCGTACCTGGCGCGATGTCGGACTTCGGCTTCATCAATGTGAGCCGGCGCGTAACGGTCCCCTTGACCAGGTCAAGCTCATCGACCTCGCTTGCATTCCACAACGCCACAAACGCCCGCGCGCCGTCGCTGGTGACCGCTAGCGCGATTGGATAGGACGAGGGAACCATCGCGTTATCAGAAAGATCGAAGTGGCGCTCGATCGCCCCGGTTCGGGCGTTCATCAGCACGACGGAATCGGCAAGGTTCTCAGCCACCAACAGACGCTCGCCGCCCTTGCCCACAGTCGCAATCGCAGCCGGGTACGGGATGCCGAGGTCTCCGTCGCCATCCTGGCGCAGCAACGTGTGATGGCCGGCAGCAAGCTTCTCCAGGGGAAGGTTCAGGAAGCCTTCCGGCGCGAGCGCGCCATCGGTAAACCGGTAGACTACGATGCCGTTACCGGAACGCCTTTTACCCTCGCCCTCCGGGTCGGTCAGCGATGCCAAGCTGGCGTAGACGCGCTTGCCATCAGCGCTAAAAGTGACACCCGAAAAGAAGCTCTGCTTCGAGTCGAGCGCCGTGCGGCCGTCGGGAAAATCACGCACTTTTCCGGTCTTCGTATCGACGATGGCGAGAGACTGCTCGTACTTCGACTCCAATGTCCCATAGCCCGCGTTCACCGTGACCGCCCAGCGGCCGTCGGGGGACACCGCCATCGACAAAGGCAGACTATTAACGCGCTGTGCCATTCCGGGCACAGGCGAAAAGAGGCGTTTGCTGGTGGGGAGATCTACAACTTTGGTGGCTCTATCCTGCGCAGCCAGGCCGTTTGCGAACGCTAAGACAAGGCAGGACAACAATGCCGGCATATATCGCAACCGCCCGTCGAAAGTCATCGCGCACCCCTTACAAAAGTCTTACACACAACCGCCCTATCCCACGACTAAGGTTAATTGTGAAGGGAAGATGACACGCATGAACAGCACTCTCATTCCGGAACAAGCAGTAAAGGTAAAACCCATTCCTGCCGTGCAGGAAGCCGTTCTCAAGATCAAGCAGGACCTGCGCATGGGCCGCGAACATCAGGAAGGTCGCATTAACTGGATCACCACCATTTTCATGGGACTGTTCCACGTGGGCGCCGTCGCGGCGCTTTTCCCGACGTTCTGGTCATGGACCAATCTGGCGGTTTTCGCCGTGATGTACTTCTTCGCCATCAACGTCGGCATCGGCATGGCCTACCACCGCCTGCTGACGCATCGCGGCTATCGCACGCCGAAATGGGTTGAGTACTTCGTGACCGCCTGCGGCTGCATGGCGCTCGAAGGCGGACCGATTTTTTGGGTGGCGACGCACCGCGTTCACCACCAGAACTCTGACCAGGAAGGCGACCCGCACACGCCGCACGACGGCACCTGGTGGGCCCATGCCGGCTGGATCCTCTCCGGCCGCGCGCTGCACTCTGAAACCGCTTTGCTCGGCCGCTACGCTCCCGACCTCACCCGCGACAAGGTCCACGTCTGGCTGTCGAAGTACCACTACCTTCCGCTGGTCATCTCGGGCCTGCTGCAG
>CAIVDX010000465.1 GCA_903904805.1 uncultured Rhodospirillales bacterium | reverse complement strand
TGCTCAAGAACCCGCCGATTCTGATTTTTGATGAAGCGACTTCGGCGCTGGACAGCGCCAACGAGCGCGCCATCCAGGCCGAACTGCAAGGCGTGGCGCAGAACAAGACCACGCTGGTGATCGCGCACCGCCTCTCCACCGTGGTGGACGCCGACGAGATCATCGTGCTTGAAGACGGGCAGGTCGCCGAGCGCGGCACCCATGCCGCCCTCCTCGCCCGCGACGGCCTGTATGCCCGCATGTGGGCGCTGCAGGCCGAGCAGGATGCCCCGCCCCCCGCCACACAGCCCGTCACCGCGGTCTAACCGGAGCCCACCATGTCAGACGAGCCCGACGACGAGATGCCCCCCGACCTCGAACAGGTGGGCGAAATCGTCGACCGCCTGATCGAGCACCTGATCGGCGAGGACATCGATCCCCTCATCATCGGCTCCGGCCTGCTCTCCGGCGCGCTTGGCGTGCTGGCGCATGAGCTGGATGACGAAACCATGCTCAAAGTGCTCGCCAACGCCGCCAACTCCGTCCGCTCCGGAGAGTTTGAACAGCTGCGCCAGCAAAAAGCAGCCGAAGAGGCTGAGGATCAGGAAAAGCATTGAAGAAAAGCGCTTCTTTTTGAAAAAAAGAAGCAAAAAACTTCTGGCAGTTGGACGACTTCGTCGCGGCGACGTGTGCGGAACTGATGCCGATTCTGTGCGGCGATCCATTGCTGCTGTGCTAGAATGACTTTTAACTCGAAAGTCAAAAGCAATGGCCAAAGGTCAACAACACGGCAATCGTGAAGCCAAAAAGCCGAAAGCCGCCAAGAAACCCGCCCCCGCCGCCACCGCCTCCTTCATCAAACCCACCGCCGCACCCCTGCCATCCAAAACACGCGGCAAATAAACCGTCATATCGCGGTTGACTGACACCCCGTCAGGCGCGATAAGCCCGCTTTCCAGGGCCCCCGCCACCCGGCAGGGGCCTCCTTTTTGTCTTCGCGACCCGAGGTGCTTCCCATGTCCCGCCGCTGCCAGATCACCGGCAAGGGCGTGCTGACCGGCAACAACGTCAGCCACGCCAACAACAAAAGCCGCCGCCGTTACCTGCCCAACCTGCAGGTCACGTCGCTGCTGTCCGACACGCTGGGCACCTCCATCCGCCTGCGCCTGTCCACCCGCGCGATCCGCACGATCGAGCATAACGGTGGCATCGACGCCTTCCTGCTGACCACGCCGAACCGTGATCTGCCGGAAGACGCACAGACGCTGAAGCGCCGCATTGCCCGCGCCAAGGTCAAGCGCGACGCCGCGGCCGCCCAGGCCTGAGCCGACGCGGCCCGGCTGGCCTGATCGGCCGTTGGTCCATTAACACCGTGTTGGCGAAGCTGGGCTATCAAGGCGTGATGCAACGCCTTGCTGATCTCTGCCGACCCAGCGCCGCCCCGGCGGCAGATCTCACCGCGGATATGCGGGCCGGCGCACTCGAACTGCGCGCCCCCGCCATCGCCCTGCTGGCCGAGGCCGAACAGCTCGCGAACATCCCCGCCGTCGCCAACGCCGCCATTGGGATCCGCATGGCCGCATTGCAGCTCATCCAGCTCGCCGACGACCTGCACGACGCCGCGAGCACTGACCGCCACCCCATCCTGGCAGACGAACCCGTGGCCATCGCCCCGCTCCTCGCCACCGCCATCGAGGGGCTGGACGTGCTGCTCGGCCCGATGCGCCGCCATATTCGCACCACCCCGCCCATCGCATCGCTGGTTCTGCTCGCCGACCGCCGGGCGCTGTCGCACATCATCCAGCGCGTGCTGTTCAACGCCACCCGCCTGACCCAGGCCGGCGGCTGGATCGATGTCAGCATCGAGACCCGGCCCGGCTGGCTCGATCTTGTCATCCAGGACGAAGGCAGCCTGCTCCCTGGCGCCGGCATCGGCACCGGTGGGGCGGACGACCGCCGCGGCCTGTCGCTGGGCCTTGCGATGTCACGCCGGCTGATGGAGGCGCATGGCGGCAGCCTCTGCCTCACCTCCGCCGAACGCGCCGGCAACCGCGTGGCACTCGCCTTCCCCGCCACTCGCCGAATCGATACTGCCGCCGCCTGAGGGCCGCGCGCCACCGGGCGGCAGCCATGCATGTCCGGCGCTCTTTTCCCGGCCATCTCTGCCGCTATGTAGGGGTATCGAAGGGGAATTCCGGCCATGCAGCAGAGTGTCGCACCGACCATCGACGCCACGTCGCCGTCCGCCGCCGCGTCAGCCCCCACTCCTGCCAACGCCGCGGCGGCCGGCACCGCTTTCTCGATCCTTGCCTGCCTCGGCCTGTCGCATTTCCTGAACGACGTCATCCAGTCGCTCGTCCCCTCCATCTACCCGATGCTGAAGGACAGGCTCGCGCTCGATTTCTCCGAGGTTGGGCTGATCACCCTCACCTTCCAGGGCTGCGCCTCGCTGCTGCAGCCGCTGATCGGCTATCTGGGCGACCAGAAGCCCAAGCCCTGGGCGCTGCCGATCGGCATGGTGTTCACACTCATCGGCCTGATCCTGCTCGCCACCGCAGACAGCCTGGCCCACGTGCTGTTCGCCGCCGGCATGGTGGGTCTTGGTTCGTCGGTCTTCCATCCGGAGGCGTCGCGCATCGCGCGCCTGGCGTCAGGCGGCAAGCATGGCCTGGCGCAGTCGATCTTCCAGGTCGGCGGCAATGCCGGCTCCGCGGCCGGTCCGCTGCTCGCCGCCTTCATCGTGCTGCCCTTCGGCCAGGCCTCGATCGGTTGGTTCTCGATCGTGGCCCTGCTGGCGATCGCGGTGCTGAGCCGGGTGAGCGTGTGGTACTCCGCCAATCGCCGCCCGAAAGCAGTGCGCGCGGTGGCCAATGTGGCGGTGCTGCCGCGCAAGACGGTGATGCTGGCGATCGGCGTGCTGTTCATGCTGCTGGTGTCGAAATTCGTCTACACCTCAAGCCTGTCCACCTACATGACGTTCTACATGATCGAGAAGTTCGGCATTTCGGTGCGCGACGCGCAGCTGGTGCTGTTCGTCTATCTCGCCGCCTGCGCGGTGGGCACCTTCGCCGGCGGCCCGATCGGCGACCGGATCGGCCGCAAATATGTGATCTGGGGCTCGATCCTCGGCGCGCTGCCCTTCACGCTGATGCTGCCCTACGCGGGCCTCACCGGCTCGATCATCCTGGTGATGATCATCGGCGTGGTGATCTCCGCCGCCTTCTCAGCGATCCTGGTCTATGCGCAGGAGCTGGTGCCCGGAAAGGTCGGCCTGATCGCCGGCCTGTTCTTCGGCCTGGCCTTCGGCATCAGCGCGCTGGGCGCCGCCGCCCTGGGCGAACTCGCCGACATCAAAGGCATCGAATATGTCTACGGCGTCTGCGCCTTCCTGCCCGCCATCGGCCTGCTCGCCGTCCTGCTGCCGCGCACCAACACCCGCGCCCGAGCCTGACTCACGCGAGCCTGTCTCAGCCACCGAGTTCCCGCGCCACCACACCAAGACTCATAAAAGTCTTTTGCTTCTTTTCTCCAGAAAAGAAGTCCTTCCTTTTTTTGAATCTGTCCGGCGGTAACGCTGATAGTCAGCCCACGAACTACCGAATGAACCCGTTGGCGCGCAGGTGGGCGATCACGTCATCGGCCAGGGCATCCGCGCTTTTTTCAGCAGTGCGCAGGCGAATTTCGGGGTGCTCCGGCGCCTCGTAGGGTGCGCTCACGCCGGTGAAATTCTTGATCTCGCCCGCGATGGCGCGCTTGTAGAGACCCTTCGGGTCACGGCGGATACATTCCTCCACCGGCGTGTCGATGAACACCTCGATGAACTCGCCCGCCTCGAACCGCTCCCGCGCCGCCGCACGGTCGGAGCGATAGGGGCTGATGAACGACACCAGCACGATGAGCCCCGCCTCGGTCATCAACCGCGCGGCCTCGGCGGCGCGGCGGATATTTTCCACCCGGTCGGCTTCCGAAAAGCCCAGATCTCGGTTGAGACCATGGCGAACATTGTCGCCATCAAGGATAAAGCTGTGATACCCGGCCGCGTGCAGCTTGCGCTCCACCAGATTGGCGATCGAGGATTTGCCCGAACCCGACAGGCCGGTGAACCACAAAGCCGCCGGCCGCTGCCCCTTGAGCGCGGCACGCGCCGCCTTGTCGATGCTCATCTCATGCCACACGATCGCCGGCGCCGCGGTGGCGATCTCGCGCACCATGCCCACGCCGATGGTGGCATTGGTCAGCCGGTCGATCACCACGAAACCGCCGAGATCCTGGGACTCCGCAAACCGCGCGAGCGGCACGGAGGTGGACAACGCCACCGCGACCATACCGACATCATTCATCCCCAGCCGCTCGGCCGGAACGCTCTCGAAACTGTCGATCTCCACACGGTGCCGCAGCCGCGAGATACTGCCTGGGATCGTGCGTGTGCCCAGCTTGAACAGATAGGAGCGGCCCGGAAACAGCGGGGTTTCGGACAGCCACAGCAGATGCGCCTCGAACTGCTCGGCGGTGCGGGCCGGCGCGTCCGCGGCGCAGAGCACATCGCCGCGCGAGATGTCGCGCTGCTCGGCGATGCGCAGCGTGACCGCATCACCGCGGCCGGCCACATCGACCGTGCGGCCATGCGCAATCACTTCGCTGACGGTGGCATCCAGACTGCCGCCGGCAACCATCAGCCGATCTCCCACCCGCACCTGGCCGGCGGCGATGGTGCCGCAATAGCCGCGGAAATCAGCATGCGGGCGATTCACATATTGCACCGGCAGGCAGAACGGCCCGGCATCGACCGGCGCGCTGAGATCAAGCGATTCCAGATGCGCGATCAGGCTCGGCCCACGATACCAGGGCGTGCGCGCGCTGGTCTGCGCGACATTGTCGCCATGCCGTGCCGAGAGCGGGATCGCCTGAATGGTGGCGAACTCCAGCCCGGCCACCGCGGCGAGATACTCGCGCCTGATCTCATCGAACACGGTCTGATCGAAATCCACCAGATCGATCTTATTGACCGCCAAGACGATGTGGCGAATGCCCATCAGCGCGGCGATGAAGCTGTGCCGCCGCGTCTGGCGCAAAATCCCCGCGCGCGCATCGACCAGCACCACGGCCAGATCGGCGTTCGCCGCGCCGGAGGCCATGTTGCGCGTGTACTGCTCATGGCCCGGGCAGTCGGCGACGATGAAACGCCGTGCCGGCGTGGCGAAAAAGCGCCAGGCGACATCGATGGTGATGCCCTGCTCGCGCTCGGCGGCCAGGCCATCGACCAGCAGCGCAAAATCCAGATCCTTGCCAGCGGTGCCATGCCTGGCCGAATCCCGCGCAAGTGCTGCCACCTGGTCATCGGGCAACAATTTGCGGTCATGCAGCAGCCGGCCGATCAGCGTGGATTTGCCGTCGTCCACGCTGCCACAGGTCAAAAAGCGCAGCGTGCCGCCGGCGGCACTGGCGGCAACCTCGTCAACCGAGACGCGCGTGCCTGTGGTGGCGCTCATCAGAAATACCCCTCGCGCTTCTTCTTCTCCATGCTGTCCGCCTCATCGCGATCGATCAGCCGGCCGCCGCGCTCGGATGTGCGCAAACCCAGCGTCTCCGCCACCACCTCCTCCAACGTCTCTGCGTCGGACTCGATCGCCGCGGTGAGCGGGTAGCAGCCGATCGAGCGAAAACGCACCTTACGCATCACCGGCTTCTCGCCAGGCTCCAGACGCATGCGCTCGTCATGCACCACGATCAGCGAGCCGTCGCGCACCACGGTTGGGCGCTCAGCCGCGAAATAGAGTGGCACGAGATCGATGGTCTCCCGCAGGATGTATTGCCAGATATCGAGCTCGGTCCAGTTCGACAGCGGAAACACCCGCAGGCTCTCGCCCGGATTGATGCGGCCGTTATACAGACGCCAGAATTCGGGGCGCTGATTCTTCGGGTCCCATTGCTGGGCGGGGTTGCGGAAGGAGAACACGCGTTCCTTGGCGCGCGATTTCTCCTCATCGCGCCGCGCGCCACCGAAGGCGGCATCGAAGCCATAATGTGCCAAAGCCTGTTTCAGCGGCTCGGTCTTCATGGCGTGGGTGTAGAACGCCGCGCCATGGTCGAATGGGTTGACGCCCGCCGCGCGGCCCTCCTCGTTGGTGTGCACGATCAGCCTGAGATCGAGCCTCTTCACGATGTCATCGCGAAAGCTGAGCATCTCACGGAATTTCCAACCGGTATCGACATGCAGCAGCGGGAATGGCGGCGGTGCCGGGTGGAAGGCCTTGCGCATCAGATGCAGCAGGACCGAGCTGTCCTTGCCAATGGAGTAGAGGAACACCGGCGCGCGGCATTCCGCGACCACCTCGCGGATGATGTGGATGCTCTCATTCTCGAGCCAGTCGAGATGGTTGGCGCGGTGTTGCAAGCTGGTCTCTCTCGGTCGGGAGTTTTGACCTAGGGAAGAGTGTCGCCGCTCGCAAGCCGTGATTGCGGCGGCTTTTCCGCCCTAGCAGAAGATTTCTCTCCAAACCCGCCGCCAGGGCAACATCTTTCCGCCGCGCACGCCGTTTTGGGTCGATCCCCCATCCCCCGCCCCGACCGCATGACAGCCAAGCCGAGACGCATCCCCGCAGCAAGATTTCAAAAGTATCTTGCCCCTCTTTCTCAAAAAAAGAAGCGCTTGTTTTCTAGGTACCGAACACCTGATCAACGACCTCGTTCAGGCTGACCAACCAATCCGGCATCACCTGCCCAAACCGTGCCTGCAACAGCGAGCAATCCAGCCGGGAGTCCGGCGGCCGGCGGGTGGGTGTCGGCCAGTCGCTGGTGCGGATCGGCGCGACCGGCGGCACCGGGCGGCCATAGCGCGCGGCGGAGGCGAAGATCGCCTCGGCAAAGCCGTGCCAGCTGGTGAAGCCAGTGCCGCACGCATGCACCACACCGCCAGGCGCACCTTGCAGTTGGCGCAGCACCTCGAGGATGGTCCGGGCGAGCGCGGGGCAGGCGGTGGGGCAGCCGATCTGGTCATCCACCACCCGCAGGGCCACGCCGCGCTCGGCCGCACC
>CAIVDX010000464.1 GCA_903904805.1 uncultured Rhodospirillales bacterium | reverse complement strand
TTCACCACCACCGGGGCCGACACCGAGGATCTCTTCGTCGAGACGGTGAACCAAGACGGCACCTACCAGACCCCCGACGGCCCCGCCCGCTTCGACAGCCACACCGAGACCATCGCCGTGCGCGGCGGCCCCGACCAGACCATCACCATCCGCGCCAGCCGCCACGGCCCGCTGGTCAGCGACCTCGACCCCGGCCCGCGCGGCACCCAGGGCCCCGAACTCGCGCTCGCCTCCACCGCGCTGATCGGCCAGGACTATGCCGCCGCCGGCCTGCTGGCGCTCAACCGCGCGGTCGACATCGCCGGCGCCCGCGCCGCCGCCCCGCTGATCGCCGCCCCGGTGCAGAACCTGATGGTCGCCGACCGCGCCCATATCGGCCTGTTCATGACCGGCCGCATCCCCATCCGCCGCGCCGGCAACGGCGCCGTCCCGGTGGATGGCGCCGACGGCGCGCATGACTGGATCGGCATCGCCACCGGCCGCGACCTGCCGGCGCTGATCGACCCACCCAGCGGCCGCCTGGTCAACGCCAACGACCCGGTGGTCGGCACCGACGTCCCGCTGCTGATCGGCCGCGACGCCTATGGCCCCTGGCGCGCGGCGCGCATCCGTGAGGCGCTGTCCGCGAGCCAGGCCGACACCGCCGCCTTCGCCGCCATGCAGGCCGACGATGTCAGCGTCTGGGCGCGCGACATCCTGCCCCGCCTGCTCGCCCTCGAGCTGCCGCCCGGCGAGCTGGCCGCCACCCGCGACCTGCTGCGCGGCTGGGACGGGCGGATGGCGGTGAACCTGCCGCAGCCGCTGATCCTCGAGGCCTGGATGCAGCGCTACTATCTCGACCTCGTGCCGAAGGTGGTCGCTCCCGCCGCCGCCCCCTGGCTGGAGGTGGTGGCCAGCGCGCTGACCAACCCGCAGGCCGGTCTGTGCGTCGGGGACTGCACCACCCAGCTGCGCGCCTCGCTGGCCGCGGCGCGCGGCGTGCTCGCCGCCCGTTTCGGGCCGGACCCCACCGCCTGGCGCTGGGGTGCCGCGCATGCGGCCGTCTTCGCCCATCCCTTCCTCGGCCGGCTGCCGGTGATCGGCGACTGGTTCAGCGAGGCGGTGGCAACCCCCGGCAGTGACTCCACCCTGTTCCGCGGCGGCAACCGGCCGGGCGATCTCTCCTCCCACCACGGCGCCTCCTATCGCGGCGTCTACGACCTCGCCGACCCCGAGCGCAGCCGCTTCATGGTTGCCCCCGGCCAGTCCGGCGACCCGTTCAGCCGGCAGGCCACCTCACTGCTTGCACGCTGGCGCGATGGCGCTACCGTAACACTCCCGCGCGTGCCTGACCGCGTCGCGCAACGACTGACCCTGGAGCCGTGATGGCCGCGCCGACCATGCCGATGATGACCGGATTTCACGAGGAGGCCCTCACTCAGGGCGTCATCTGGCGCCGCGTGGTCGCCTGGTGGATCGACGTCGCGCTGGTCGGCCTGCTGTTCGGCGCCGCCTGGTTCGCGCTGGTGGTGTTCGGCGTGCTGACCTTCGGGCTGAGCCTGCCGCTGATGGCGCTGCTGCCGCTGGTGCCGCTGGTCTATCATGTCGGTTGGATCACCGGCCTGGGTGCCACCCCCGGTCAGGCGCTGATGGGTCTGGCGGTGCGCGAGAACGCCTCGCTCGCCCGGCCTGACTTCCTGGAGGCGCTGATCTCCACCCTGGTGTTCTATGCCACCATCATGGTGAGCTTCATCCCGCTCGCCATCATCCCCTTCACCACACGCAAGCGCGCCCTGCATGATCTGGTGGCCGGCGTGGTGGTCGTGCGCATCCGCGCCCTGTGAGCATCCGCGCTTTGACAGCCGAGCTGACCGCACCATGTGACATCAGGCTGTCTCGCCCCGCCTGTCGCACGAGTGTCCCATCGCAATGAGCTACAAGCCGCCCCGGCGTCCGCAATTCTTCTACACCACCGCGCCGCTGCCCTGCCCCTATGTCGCCGGTCGCACCGAACGCAAGGTGGTCACCGAGATCACCGGCCCCGAGTCCGACACCCTGCACGACCGCCTCTCCCGCGCCGGCTTCCGCCGCAGCCACAACATCGCCTACGCGCCGGTCTGCCCCGGCTGCCAGGCCTGCGTGCCGATCCGCATTCCCACCGCCCGCTTCGTGCCGGACCGCACGCTGCGCCGCATTTCCAAGGCCAATCTCGGCATTGCCGGCTACGAGGTCCCCGCGCGCGCCACCGCCGAGCAGTTCCATCTGTTCCAGCGCTACCAGCAGGCCCGCCACGCTGACGGCGACCTGGCCACGATGAGCTTCTACGACTACCGCGCGATGATCGAGGACACACCGATCGACACCCTGCTGGTCGAGTTCCGCGATGCCGACGAGACGCTGGTCGGCGCCTGCCTCACCGATCGTCTGGGCGACGGGCTGTCCGCCGTCTACAGCTTCTTCGCCCCGGAGCTGGAGAAGCAATCTCTGGGCACCTGGGCGATCCTCTGGCTGGTCGAGCAGGCGCGCGCCACCGGCCTGCCCTTCGTCTATCTCGGCTATTGGGTGCCGGAGAGCCGCAAGATGGCCTACAAGGCGCGCTTCAAGCCCAGCGAGATCCTGGTCGGCGGCCAATGGCGCGACCTCACCGATGGCGATTTCGCCACCACCGGCGGCGACCGGCTCAGCCAGTCCAGCCCACCGCGTCTGTGAGCCTGCGGAGCACGCCGGCCCGCTAACCCCGCTTTCACCAAATCCCTTCACTCTGGCCGCACCGACAAGATCAGGCGGATGGGATGGCTGGATGGGATGGGGGATGGGATGGGCGGATCATGCACCACAACCTGAGGCGGGGTCGGACCCGGCATCGGTCCCAGGCAGGTTTCTCGTTGCTGGAGATGTGCGTGGTGCTGGCCATCCTCGCCGGCCTGCTGGCGAGCATGCCTGGGCATCTGCTCAACCTCCTGCCCGCCCGCACCGCGGAACAGGCAGCCGCCGCACTCGCCTCCGACCTGCGCCAGACCCGTGCCGCCGCGATGGAACGCGGCCAGGAGCGTGATGTCTGGCTCACGCAATCAGGCTGGAGCGACCAATCGCCGGCCGCATCGCACAGCCTGCCCGCCGGCGCCCGGCTGGACAGTCAGCGCCAGGCCCGCCTGATCCGCTTCTTCCCTGACGGCAGCACCAGCGGTGACGAGCTGATCATCCGCCAGGCGGACCGCGCCTGGCACATTCGCATCGACTGGCTGACCGGGCGGGTCGACCAGCCCCAACCAGGCTAGCGCGCCGTGCGGCGCGGCTTCACCCTGCTGGAGTGCCTCATCGCGCTGGCCATTCTCGCGGCGGCCACGGGCGGGCTCTATCAAAGCCTCGCGAGCATGGCCGCCGCCGGCCGGCGCAGCACCATGGAGCTGCGCGCCGCTGCCCTCGCACGGTCCCTGCTCGATCGTGTGGGAACCGACATCACGCTGGCGGAAGGGCGTCAGCACGGTACCGGCTGGTCGCTGCTGATCACCCGCCATGGCAGCCCAGAGGATCGCGCGGCCTGGCCTGTCGCCGCCTACGATGTCGTGGCCACGCTGCATCCGGACCGACCGGGCCGCGAGCTCAGCCTGGCCACCATCATCCTCGGCCCCAAGGGGCAGGCGCCATGACGCGTCGCGCCGGCTTCACCCTGGTCGAGACTCTGGTCGCGCTGACGCTGCTGGCGATGATCGGGCTGCTCGGCCTCAACCTGGTGCAGGCGGCCAGCCTTGGCTGGCGTCGGGCCCCGACCAACCTGGTCGAACATGCGCGCATCCTGGCGACGGTGCGCGCGCCGATCGCCCACGCCACCCCCGTCTGGCTGGACCGCGGCCCGGGCGCACCGCATGTCGATTTCAGCGGCAGCGCCGAGACGCTGGAGCTGCTCGCGCCGGCGCCAGCCGCGTTCGCCCCTGGCGGTCTGGCCCGCTGGCGGCTGGCGTTTCAACCCGCTGGCGAGCATGAGCGCGCGCTGCGCATCGCGGTGTGGCCGCGTGAGGGCGCCGCCACGCCGGTCGACGCATCGCTGGCATTGCCGCACCTGGTTGGCGGCGCGTTCGCCTATTTCGGCCGCAAGG
>CAIVDX010000463.1 GCA_903904805.1 uncultured Rhodospirillales bacterium | reverse complement strand
GTCGGGGTCGTGGGCGAGGTAGGGGGCGCGCGCTGTCGGGGAGAGGTGCTCGAAGGCGGCGAGCAGGCGGAGATTGAGGTCCATGAAGCGGTCCCAGAAGCGGGCGTTGCCGACCCAGTAGTTTGAGTAGAGCAACGTGTCGTGGCTGTTGCGGCCGAGGCTGGCGAGCGTGATGGGGATCTTGGCGGCGGTCAGCAGGGTCTGGGTGAGGCGGGTGAGGCCGGGGTGGCATTGCTCGGCGTGGTCCCAGACATTGAAGCTGAAATAGGCGTTTTGCGGGAACGGGTTGATGAAATAGGCGTCGGCGCCGGGATGGTCGGCGATGAAGCGGAGGAAGTCGGTGCCGGAGATGCCGGTCTTTTCGCCGAATTTGGGGGAGACGATGCCGGTATAGTCGGCGGCGAGGTGGCGGCCGGAATGGTAGGCGCGGGCGAACAGGGCGAGTTCGCGATATTCGGTGCGCGGGTTGCGGCGGCCATCGAGCGGGGTGAAGGCGGGGTCGAGCACGGGCTCGAGGCCGTCGGCGTAGACATTCTGCCAGATCAGCACGCTGGGGGTGGCGCGGGGTGGGGTGTCCCAGGTGATCTGCGCGAGAGTGCTCATGCCAGGGTCCTGATGCGCGGGTGTGCGTGGGCGTGGCTGCTCATTGGCGGGCGATGTCGGCGAGCCAGGCGCGGGTAAGGCGGAAGGGGGCGGCCGGGTGCGACGGGTGCGGCGCGGGCTGGGGCGCGGGCAGGGTGGGGGTGAGCAGGGCGGCGAGCGTGGTGCGGGCGCGGCGGGGGAGCAGGTCGGTCAGCAGGGCCAGTTCGGGGGTGCCGGCGGGGTTCAGGCAGAGCAGGTCGCGGCGGAGGAAGGGCAGGCCGGCGGCGAGTTCCTCGGGCCACCAGACCAGGCCGGGGGCGGGGTCGGTGAGGGCGGCGAGCAGGCGCAGGCGGTCCTGGGCGAGGCGGGTGAAGCGGCTGGCCTGGGCGCTGGCGTGGGTGGTGGTGAGGCCGAGGCGGTGGGGCTGCCGGGCGATGGTGGCGGCCCAGTCGAGCCGGTCGGGCAGGGTGTCGGCCCAGTTGCGCAGGCGCTCGGCGGGGAGGAAGACGAGCGGCGGGCCGCAGGCGGAGCGCAGGGCGCGCAGCAGGTCAGCCTCGCTGGCGTCGGCGCGGGTGAACTGGGAGGCGATCCGGCTGGCCAGCGCCTGGGCGAGGCGGGCGCCGCCGAGGGCGAACCAGTCCAGCGCCGGGGTGCCCGCGCCGTCGGCATGGCCGAGGCACCACCAGCTGTCGCCGGCCTTGGCGAGGCTGGCCCAAAGCGCGTCGGGCGGCAGCAGGGGGCCGATCAGGCGGTCCGACGCGAGCAGGACCTGGTCGAACTCCGCCAGCCGGTCGGACAGCATGCGGCAGGCGAGCAGCCAGGCGGCGATCGGGGTGGGGGCGCGGTGGCTGAGCAGGGCGTCGGCGGGGTCGGGGATGGCGGCGCGCATCGGGCCGGCATCGAGCCAGAGGACGCAGAAGCCGTTGGCGCGCAGGGCGGCGATGGCGTGGCGGTGCAGCGGGGCGGCGGCGCGGCTGCGGTGGGAGGCGTAGAGGGCGATGCGGCGGGCGCGGGCGCCGCGGGTGGGCAGGCGGCCGATGAGCTGCCAGTCCTTGAGCTGCCAGTCCTCCTCGGGTCGGCCCTGGGGTGGGCGTGGTGTGCGCGGCCGGGCCGGGGGGGCGGCTGCTCCCGGCTGCGCCAGGAGGGGGCGCACCGGGAGGGGACGGCCGGTGCCCACCAGGGCGGCGATCGCGGCGGGTGCGGGGGCGCTGGGCGGGTGCGGCGGCGGCTGGCCGTGATGGACGCGCCAGGCGAGCGCGCTGATATCGGCATGCGGGTCGGTGGTGTCGGCGGCGTCGAGATAATGCTCGAGCAGGGGGCGTTCGTCGCGGCGGAGGAGCTGGGCGGCGATGTGGGGGCCGTCGAGGCCGGGATGGGGGAGCAGCTCGTCCGGGGCGCCGGCGGCGCGGTAATGTTCCAGCAGGGTGCGGGTCCAGCCGGCGGGCAGGTCGAGCTGGGCGGCGTAGAAATGCGGGTCGAACAGAGGGTGCGGGGAGCGGGGGTCGGCGCGGCCGGCCCAGACATGGTCGGCGAGCGGGTTGTCGCAGCGGATCGTGCCGGATTGGGCGCGGAAATGGGCGGCGTCGAACAGGGCGTCGGGGGCGGGGCGGTCGCGCCAGTGCTGCAGATAGTCGAGCAGGAGGTTGGCGTCGGGCGGCAGGGTGGTGTCGGTGGCGGCGGCGTAGGCGGCGATGTCGAACAGCGGGTGCGGGGCGCGGCGTTCGCGGCGGGTGCCGCCGATGCGCAGGAAATGCAGCAGGGGTTCCACGCCCTCGGCGGCGACGTCGTGCTGGCCGCGGAGATAGTAGGCGGGGTCGAACAGCGGGTGGGGCTGCAGGCCGGCTTTCGCACCCTGGGTGCAGTAATGGGCGAGCGCGGTCTGGCCCGCGGGGAGGGTGCCGGCGCGCTCGAGGTAGAAGCGTGTGCAGAAGAGCGGGTGGGGGTCGGCGCGGTTCTCGGCGTTATGGCGCAGGAAATGGTCGAACGGGCCGAGCGGCCAGTCGGCGGCCGTGGGGACCTGGGCGAGATAGTGGGGCGGGTCGAACAGCAGGTGCGGGCTGGGGCCGGGCTGGCCGCAGAGCAGCGCGCGCAGCGGGGCGGGGCCGAGCGCGGGGGCCTGGGCGAGCAGGGCGGGCAGGTCGATCAGCGGGTGGGGGGAGCGGCGTTCGGCCTCGCCATGGCGGAGCATGTGCAGCAGCGGGTCGAAGCCGCCCTCGCGGACATCGCGGTTGCGGCGGAGATAGAAGCCGGGGTCGAACCAGGGGTGCGGGCTGGCTTCGGTCTGGCGGCCGTGGAGGATGTAGTGGGCGAGGGCGCCGAGGCCGGGGGGCACCAGCGTGTGGGCGCGATACCAGGCGGGGTCGAACAGCATGTTGGGGGCGCGGCCGGCCTGGTCGCCGGAGGCCAGGTAATGCAGCAGCGGATCGATGCCGGTGGCGATCAGCTCGGGGTTGGTGGCGAGATACCAGTCGGCGTCGAACAGCGGGGCCAGCGCGGGGATGGCGGCGATGCCATGCAGGCGCCAATCCGCGATGGGGTCGGCGATGTCGGGCCGGTCGGCGCGGGCGGCGGCGATGTCGAGCACCGGGTGGGGCGAGAGGTCGCGGGCGCGGCCTTCGCGCAGATACCAGGCGAGGGGTTCGAAGCGCGGGTGGTCGCCGGCCAGTGCGGCGCACCAGGCGGGGTCGAGCTGCGGGGCGGGGGGCAGGGCGGCCGGCGCGCCGAAGGCCAGATAATGGGCGAGGCGGGTGTGGGTGACGGCGGCCGGGGGCAGGCCGGCGCGGTGGGCGAGGGTGGCGTAGTGGCGGGGTTCGAACGCCGCGTTGGGCAGCAGGCCGGTGGCCTCGCCGGATGTGACGTAATGCTGGGCGCAGAGCAGCGGGTTGGGCGCGATGGCGGCCTGGGCGGCGTAGAAGCGGGCGTCGATCAGGCCGGTGCCGGCGAGCAGCAGGGCTTCGTCGTTGGCGGAGCGGGCGCCGGAGCGCAGGGCGGCGGCGGCGGCGGCGGCGAATTCGGACAGCGCGGCGCGGGTGGCGGCGAGGCCGGCGGTGACGGCGGCGGGCGGGGCGTGGGCG
>CAIVDX010000462.1 GCA_903904805.1 uncultured Rhodospirillales bacterium | reverse complement strand
TCCGCCGGGCCCGCGCCCGGATCCTGAGACTTTGCAGCCGATCGGCTGACCAAACGCGCCCCGGATGGCCCCGCCATCCGGGGCGCTCTCGTTTGCGCCTCCCGCGGCGCGCCGGATTTTATTTTATTTATATTTGAAATGTGATTTTTTATACTTTGTGATCGTTCGAAAGAGGCCAAACCTCTCGATGACCCGCCCATTCCGCAGATTATCGCCGGAACGCCGCTTTTTTGAGATAAATACGAGCGTATGCTGTTGTTTTTCTAGTATTTTGAGATGCTTTTTAGCTTGCCGATTCGCAATGTGTGTGCGATAAGCCTTGTGACCGGACATTAATTGAGACGACAGCTTCCGCGGATGTCCATAAATTGAGAGGTTTGCCATGCGCGCTTTGAAACTCGCCACCATCGCCGCGATCCTGTCGGTCGCAGGCACCGCCCAGGCCGGCGTGAACCTCGTCACCAACGGCAACTTCGCCACCACCACCTTCGGCTCGTCGCAAGCAGCCGCCGGCTTCACCAGCACCCAGATCACCAACTGGTCGAGCAGCAGCGCCTATTTCGTCTATGGCAGCACACCCAACACATCCGTGATGCCGGTGCCCACCAGCCCCGCCTACAGCGCCCCGCCGCTCGGCGGCAACGCCGTCGGTATCGACATCTACACACCCTCCCTCGCCATCACCTACACCCCCGGCATCGCGCTGACCGCCGGCTCCACCTACACCGTCAGCTTCTATGAAGCGCTGTCGATGGGCGCGGGCGATCCGCTCGGCTCGGCCACGAGCCACTTCAATGTGCTGGTCGATGGCAGCGTCATCGGCACGAACGGCTCGGTCTCGATCACCAGCTCCACCACCTTCTCCGGCTGGCAGCTGGTGACCGACACCTTCGTCGCCGGAACCACCGGCTCCGCCGTGTCCCTGGCGTTCCAGAATGCCACGACCAGCTCCTTGCCGCCGATCCTGCTGCTCGCCGATGTCAGCGTGACCAAGGTGCCCGAGCCCGCCTCGATGGCCCTGCTCGGCGGCGGTCTGCTCGGCCTGGTGGCGATCCGCCGCGCCCGCCGCACCGCCTGAGGCTCACGCCGGCCAGCCGGCCGGCCTTGCAGCTTTCCACATACCCCCAATCTGGCCGGATGCTGGCTCGCATCCGGCCAGATATGTTTCACTGACCGCCGCCACAGCCTCGAGCCCCCGCCCCATGCTTCTGTCTCCCGCCATGATCGATTTCCTGCGGGACCTGGCGAGCAATGCCGCGCGCCTGGTGATCCTGGCGATCATCTTCATCCCGCTCGAGCGCATCTTCTCGGTGCGCAAGCAGCCGATCCTGCGCCGGCAGTTCGGCGCCGACCTGCTGTATTACTTCGTCAACGGCTCGCTCACCGCCATCGTGCTCGGCATGGTGCTGGGGCTGGTGGCCACGCTGATCGCCCACATCATTCCCTACCGGGTGGCCGCCTTCGGCGCGAGCCTGCCGCTCTGGATGCGAATCGCCGCCACCTTCGTCATCGCCGAGATCGGTTTCTACTGGGGCCATCGCTGGCAGCATGAAATCCCCTTCCTCTGGCGCTTCCATGCCGTGCATCACGCCGCCCAGGATGTGGATTTCCTCACCAACACGCGCGGCCATCCGCTCGACATGATCTTCACCCGCATGTGCGGCTTCACCCCGGTGGTCGCCCTTGGCCTGGGCACCAGCGGCGCGCAGGTGCCGGTGGCGATCGGCCTGTTCGGCGTGTTCATCGGCTTTTTCATCCACGCCAATCTGCGCTGGCGCCTGGGTTGGCTCGAATGGGTGATCGCCACCCCCGCCTTCCATCACTGGCACCACACCAACGACGAATGGCGCGACCATAATTACGCCCCCAACCTGCCCATCCTCGACAAGATCTTCGGCACACTGCACCTGCCCAAATCCTGGCCCCCCACCTACGGCATCGACGCCGAAAGCCCCTCAGGATTCCTGGACCAGATTCTCGACCCACTGGACCCACGCCCGGCCTCTTAAGGCGCAAAGGTCTTGGGGTCGTTTTGTCAAAAAAGAACACGCTTGCGTGGCGCTGCCTCGGCTTGTACCCGGTTCGCCAGATAAGGGGACCAACAGTGCCAACCGATCAAGGCGACTACGACTACGTGATCGTCGGCGCCGGCCCCGCCGGCTGCGTCCTGGCGAACCGCCTGTCCGCCAATCCGGCCAGCCGGGTGCTGCTGCTGGAGGCCGGCGGGCGCGACAATTACATCTGGATCCACATCCCCGTCGGCTATCTCTATTGCATCGGCAATCCCAGGACCGACTGGATGTTCGCCACCGAAGCCGAGGCCGGCCTCGGCGGCCGCGCGCTGGGCTATCCCCGCGGCCGCGTGCTCGGCGGCTGCTCGGCGATCAACGGCATGATCTATATGCGCGGCCAGGCGCGCGACTACGATCTCTGGCGCCAGATGGGCAATCCCGGCTGGGGCTGGGACGACGTACTGCCCTATTTCCGCCGCTCGGAGAATCATTTCGCCGGCGCCAGCGAGATGCACGGCGCCGAGGGCGAGCTGCGCGTCGAAACCCAGCGCCTGTCCTGGCCGATCCTCGAGGCGGTGCAGCAGGCGGCCGAGCAATGCGGCATCGCCCGCACCGCCGATTTCAACCGCGGCACCAACGAGGGCAGCGCCTATTTCGAGGTGACCCAACAGCGCGGCACCCGCTTCTCCGCCGCCCGCGCCTTCCTCAAGCCGGTGCGCGCGCGCGCCAATCTGCGCGTGCTGACCGGCGCCGAGGCCACCCGCCTGGTGATCCGCGACGGCCGCGCCACCGGGGTGGAATTCACCCTCAACGGCGCCCCCGCCATCGCCCGCGCCGCCGGCGAGGTGCTGCTGACAGCGGGTGCGATCGGCTCGCCGATCCTCCTGCAACGCTCCGGCATCGGTGATGCCGCCAGCCTCGCCGCCATGGGCATCGCCCCGCTGCTCGACCGGCCCGAGGTCGGCCGCAACCTGCAGGATCATCTGCAGCTGCGCCTGGTCTACAAGATCTCCGGCACCCCCACGCTGAACGCGCTGGCGTCGAGCTGGCTCGGCCGCGCCCGCATCGGGCTCGACTACGCGCTGCGCCGCCGCGGCCCGATGACCATGGCGCCCAGCCAGCTCGGCATCTTCACCCGCTCCGGCCCGGAGAAGGACACGCCGGACCTGCAATATCACGTCCAGCCGCTCTCGCTGGAGAAGTTCGGCGAGGATCTGCATCCCTTCCCCGCCTTCACCGCCTCGGTGTGCAATCTGCGCCCGACCAGCCGCGGCGAGGTCCGCCTGCGCGACGCCAGCCCCGGCTCCAAGCCGATCATCGCGCCGCATTACCTCTCCACCGAGGAGGATCGCCGCGTCGCCGTCGCCGCCATCCGGCTCACGCGGGCCATCGCCGCCGCCCCCGCGCTCGCCCCCTTCCGGCCGCAGGAGTTCAAGCCCGGCATCGCAGCGCAGACCGACGCCGAGCTTGCCGCCGCCGCCGGGCAGATCGGCACCACCATCTTCCACCCCGTCGGCACCTGCCGCATGGGCGCCGACGATGCCAGCGTGGTCGATCCCCGCCTGCGTGTGCGTGGACTGGCCGGCTTGCGCGTGATCGACGCCTCGATCATGCCCACCATCACCTCCGGCAACACCCAGGCGCCGGTGGTGATGATCGCGGAAAAGGCAGCCGCACTGATTCTGGAGGATGCGATGACACAGGCACGCGCGGCATGAAGGTCGAATCGGATCAGGCGGCCAGCGATGTGCTCGCCGCCGCCCGTGCGGCCGGGGTGATGATCGCCACCGCCGAAAGCTGCACCGGCGGGCTGATCGCCGGCGCGCTGACCGAAATCGCCGGCAGCTCGGATGTGGTCGACCGCGGCTTCGTCACCTATTCCAACGAGGCCAAGGCGCAGATGCTCGGCGTCGATCCCAAGCTGATCGCCGCCTACGGCGCGGTCAGCGAGCAGGTCGCCGCCGCCATGGCCGAGGGGGCGCTGGCGAAATCCCGCGCCGGCGTCACCATCGCGGTCACCGGCGTCGCCGGCCCCGGCGGCGGCAGTGCCGACAAGCCGGTCGGCCTGGTGTGGTTCGGCCTCGCCCAGAAACACGCCACCACCTACACCGACAGCGTGATCTTCCCCGGCGACCGCGCCGCCGTGCGCGCCGCCACCGTGCTGCACGCGCTCACCCTGCTGCGCGCGGCACTCTGATCATGGTCGCCGCCCACGCCAACACCGAGATCGAGGCCACCATCCTGCGCCTGGTGGCCGAACGCGCCTCCATCACCCCGGAGGACGTGGCACGCGCCTTGGATACCGACTTCCACCCCCTGCTCGGCCGCATCCGCAAAATCGCTGTTACATTGGCGGTGCAAGGAGCCATCGAGATCACCCGCAAGGGCCGCGCGATCCCGCCTGAGGAGATGCGCGGCCTCATCCGCCTGCGCCGCAAGCCCGCCGACCCACTGCAAGGACATGCCGAATAATGCGCCGACTTCTGCCGTTCCTGCGCGACGCCTGGCAGCTCTCCAAGCCCTATTTCAACTCCGAGGAACGCTGGTCCGCGCGGCTGCTGCTGCTGGCGATCATCGTGCTGAATCTCTCGCTCGTCGGCATCGATGTGCTGCTGAATTTCTGGAACGGCGCGTTCTACGATTCGCTGCAGGACAAGGACTGGACGAGCTTCATCTCGCTGCTGTTCCTCGGCAAATTCACCGATACCTTCCTGCCCGGCTTCTGCGTGCTGGCGGCGATCTACATCCTGATCGCGGTCTACAAGACCTATCTGAACCAGTGGCTGCAGATGCGCTGGCGTCGCTGGCTGACCGACCGCTTCATCGATGACTGGCTGGCCGACCGCGCCTATTACCGCATCTCCCTGGCCTCCGGCCTCGATGCGCTCGGCACCGACAACCCCGACCAGCGCATCGCCGACGATCTGCACAGCTTCACCACCGAGACCCTCTCGATCGGCCTCGACCTGCTCTCCACCATCGTCTCGCTGGTCAGCTTCGTGGGCATTCTCTGGGCGCTGTCAGGGCCGATGACCGTGTTCGGGCTGGCCATCCCCGGCTACCTGGTGTGGGTCGCGCTGCTCTACGCGCTGGTCGGCACCTTCCTCACCCAGCTGGTCGGCAAGCCGCTCGCCTTCCTGCGCTTCAAGCAGCAGCGGGTGGAGGCGGATTTCCGCTTCGCCCTGGCGCGTCTGCGCGAAAACACCGAGGGCATCGCCCTTTATGGCGGCGAGGCCGCCGAGCGCGCCGGCATCTCCATGCGCTTCGGCGAGGTGGTCGCGCTGTGGTACGTGATCATGCGCCGGCTGAAATTCCTCAACGGGCTGATCGCTGGCTACAGCCAGATGGCCTCGATCTTCCCCATCGTGGTGGCCTCGCCGCGCTATTTCTCCGGCGCGATCCCGCTCGGTGGCCTCACCCGCATCGCCTCGGCCTTCGGGCGCGTGCAGGGCGCGATGAGCTGGTTCGTTGACAGCTACGCCGCGCTCGCCAGCTGGTTCGCCACCATCGAGCGCCTGGCCACCTTCAAGCGCGCCGTGCAGGCCGCCCGCGTGGCCTATGAGCAGGGCCCGCGGCGCGAGGCCTCGCGCGGCACCGACCTCGAGCTTGACGGCCTGACCCTGCGCCTGCCCAACGGCCAGACCCTGGTGGAAGGCGCCTCGCTCTCCATCAAGCCGGGCGAGCATGTGCTCGTCACCGGCCGCTCCGGCTCGGGCAAATCCACCCTGTTCCGCGCCATCGCCGGCATCTGGCCGTTCGGCGAGGGCGCGGTGAAACGCCCCGCCGGCAGCTTCCAGTTCCTGCCGCAGCGCGCCTATCTGCCGCTCGGCACGCTGCGCTACGCCGTCTGCTACCCCGCCAAGGTCAGCGAGCTGGACCAGTCCCACGTGGCCGAGGTGCTGGAGCAGGTCTCGCTCGGCCATCTGGTGCCGCGGCTGGATGCCGAGGAACCCTGGAGCCAGCTGCTCTCCGGCGGCGAACAGCAGCGCCTGGCCATCGCCCGCGCCCTGCTGGTGAAGCCGGACTGGCTGTTCCTCGACGAAGCCACCGCCAGCCTCGACCCGGACGCCGAACAGGCGATGTATTCCCTGCTGCGCGCCGGGCTGCCGCACACCACCATCGTCTCGATCGCGCACCGCACGGCGGTGGAAGGGTTCCATGAGCGCCGGATCGTGCTGCAGCGGCCGGATCAGACCCCGGGGCATCTGATTGCCGCAGAGTAAGCATCAGACATACTTGGTCTTTTTTGAAAAAGAGACCCCAAACACGTTTGCCCCGAGGGGCCGGCGTGGGGCCGCACGCATCCGATGACGTTTACATGACTCGCCGGCGGCCTCAGAAGGGGCACTGCTTGGAGCACACTGACACATGATCCGCATTCATCGCGCCGGATGGCCCTTTATCGGCGCGGCCTTCGCGATCGACCTCGTGCTCTGGCTGCTGGCACCTTGGGCCGGCGCGCTCTGGCTCGTCGTGGCTCTCTGGTGCGTCTGGTTCTTCCGCGACCCCATCCGCACCATCCCGCAGCGCCCCGGCCTGATCCTCAGCCCCGCCGACGGCCGCGTCTCGCTGATCACCCACGTCCCGCCCCCGGCCGAGCTCGCCATGGGCAGCGCGCCGATGCTGCGCATCTCCATCTTCCTCGACATCTTCAACGTCCATATCAACCGCATGCCGACAGACGTGCGCGTCACCAAAGCCGTCTACCACCCCGGCAAATTCCTCAACGCCGCGCTGGACAAAGCCAGCGAGCTGAACGAGCGCATGACCATCGCGCTGGCGCTGCCCGATGGCCGCCCCGCCGTGGTGGTGCAGATCGCCGGCCTGATCGCCCGCCGCATCATCGCCCATGCCGCCGAGGGCCAGAATTTCGCCGCCGGCGAACGCTTCGGCCTGATCCGCTTCGGCAGCCGTGTCGATCTCTATCTCCCCGCCGACGTGGCACCTCTGGTGATCGTCGGCCAGATCGCCGTGGGCGGTGAGACGGTGCTCGCCGATCTCGGCCTGGGGGCCGGCGAGCCGGCGCGCGTGGGCCGGGCCATCTGAGCATGGTGCGCTTCACCACCATCCCGCCACCGCGCAGCTGGCGCCATCTGGTCCCCAACCTGATGACCTGCCTGGCGCTCGCCGCCGGCATGACGGCGATGCGCCTGGCCCTGCTCGGCGAGTGGCGTGACAGCATCAGCTTCATCGTCGCCGCCGCCGGGCTCGACGCGCTGGACGGCCCCGCCGCCCGCCTGCTGCGCGTGGACAGCCGCTTCGGCGCCCAGCTCGACAGCCTGTCCGATCTCGTCTGTTTCGGCATCGCCCCGGCCTGCCTCGCCTGGCACTGGGCGCTGATGCCGGTGGGCATGTGGGGCTGGGTCTGCGCGCTGATCTTCGGCGTCTGCGCCGCGCTGCGCCTCGCCCGCTTCAACAGCGCCGGCGAACGCGCCGCCAGCGCCGCCGACGGCGCCAAATCCCGCGACTTCGTCGGCGTGCCCACCCCCGCCGCGGCCGGTCTGGCGATGATGCCGATCTTCGCCCATTTCGGCTTTTCCATCGACACCGCCGACAAACCCATCGCCGTCGGCGGCTGGCTGGTGCTGATCGGCGTGCTGATGGTCAGCCGGCTGAACACCGTCTCGCTGGCCGGCGCGGCGCGGCGCTACGGCATGCTGAGCTGGCTGGTGCTGGTCGGCCTCGCGCTCGGCGCATTCGTCGCGCCGTGGAGCGTGCTGTTTGTCCTGGGGGTGATTTATCTGGTCACGCTGGGGATCAGGAAGACGGCGTAAGTGCTTCTTTTTTTGAAAAAAGAAGTAAAAAACTTTGGCCTGCTATTCTTCCCGCGTCAGACATGGCAGTCCCTACGGGCCACCCCAGACGCCGCGGACACAAACGCGCGGGCCCAGCGGCTGAGCCCCTGGCCGTGCCTTAAGGGCTCCCCACCGTAATCGTCACCCGCCGGCTCTCGGTGGCATTCTGCGTGAACGCCTCCGCCCCCTCCGCCTTGCGGCTGATCCGATCCGCCGCCACGCCGTCCTTCACCAGCTCATCCGTCACCACCTGCGCGCGCAGCCGGGAGATGTCGACATTCGCCTGCGCGCTGCCATCCGGCCCGGCATAGCCGCTCACCACCACCGGCAGACCCGGGTGCGACTTGGCATAGGCGGCGGCATTGTCGATCGCATCATGCCCGCTCGCGTCGAGCGAGGCCGACCACGCCTCGAAAAACACCGGATAGGCGGTGCCGCTGCCGGTGATGCTGGAGACGGTCGAGCAGGCCCCCAGAAGGGCGAGAACGCCGCTGCTCAGCAAGATGCGGGTGCGAAACTGTCTCATCGGCGACTCCTCCTGTGTGTTGACCGTTTGTGCCGGCCCACCCCGTTCTGCGTCAATCCGGCAGCGCGTCAATCCCCGGCATCTACCCGGTCGCCGCCACCGCCCGCCCGCCCGACATCCGCCAGATGCGGTCCAGCCGCTCCACCCCGGTCAGCCGATGCGCGATCAGGATCACCGTCCGCCCCGGCGCGACCTCGTTGAGCGTCGCCAGAAAGGCCCGCTCGGTCTGCGCATCCAGCCCCGCGCAGGGTTCGTCGAGCAGCAGGATCGGCGCCGAGGAGAGCAGCGCGCGGGCCAGCGCCAGCCGCCGCCCCTGCCCGCCGGAAAACCGCGCCCCGCCCTCACCCACCCAGGCATCGAGCTGCTCCGGCAGCCCGCGCACCACATCGCCGATCGCCGCCTGATCCAGCGCCGCCCAAAGCTGCGCGTCGGACGCACCAGGCAGACCCAGCAGCAGATTGTTGCGGATGGAATCGTCAAACAGATGCGTCGCCTGCGACAAAAACGAGATCGTCCGCCGCACCTCGGTCGAGCCAAGACCGGCAATGTCCGCCCCGCCCAGCAGCACGCGCCCCTGGTCGGGCGCGGCCACCCGCAGCGCCAACGCCGCCAGCGTCGATTTGCCGCAGCCGGACGGGCCGAGGACCGCCACCCGCGCCCCCTCGGGAATGTCCATGCTCAGCCCGTCGAGCACCAGGGCGCGGTCCGGCTGCCAGCGGAAGCTGATCTGCTCGAAGCGGAGCGCCGACCCAAGGCACGCGGCGCTCTGCGCCACCGGCTCGGGATACGCCACCGGCCCCTCGGCGGCGGCCAGCACCCGGCGCGCCGCCGCGGCGGCCTCGCCGGCCAGCACCCCCGCCCGCGGCAACCCGCCCAGCGCCTCGAACACACCAACCGCCAGGAACAAGGCGGCGATCCCCTCGGCGGGCGCGGCCGGCACCGCGCCGGCCAGCAGCAGGATGAAGATCGCCTGGGTGCAGATGAAGCAGCCCGCGCTCACCAGCGCCCCGCGCCGCACCACCGCCTCCTGC
Source organism: uncultured Rhodospirillales bacterium (assembly GCA_903904805.1). Classification (GTDB taxonomy): domain Bacteria; phylum Pseudomonadota; class Alphaproteobacteria; order Acetobacterales; family Acetobacteraceae; genus CAIVDX01. Next base: position 1,197 of record CAIVDX010000462.1, on the reverse strand, counting down.
GCGGCGAACAGCTCCCCCTCGCGCGCCGCCACGATGCCCGCCACCCGCTCCTCGGCGCCATAGGCACGCACCTCGCGCAGACCGGTGATGGCATCAAGTGCCGCAACCCGCAGCCCGGCATTGGCCCGCGCCAGACGCGCCCCGTTCGCCAGCGCCCCGCGCGCCGCCAGCCACGGCAGCACGAAGGCGGCGATCGCGCACAGCCCGCCCACCGTCCAGATCAGCCCGTGCGACCGCGCCACCGCCGAGCCGGCGGGGATCGCATACAGCAGCACCGGCACCGCCAGACACGCCCCGGCGAGCGGCAGGATGATGCGCAGATACAGCCCGTCCAGCGCCTCCACATCATTCACCAGGCGCGAGAGCATGTCGCCGGCACGGCGAAACCCCAACCCGCCCGCGGCCCGCACGGCAAGCCCACGAAAGAACCACACCCGCAGATCCGCCAGCGCCCGGAAGGTCGCGTTATGGGTGGTCAGCCGCTCCAGATAGCGCATCACCACCCGCGCGAGCCCCACCCAGCGCAGCCCGGCGACAGCGATGCCCACCACGCCCACACCCGCCAGCGTGTCGGCGATGCGCCCGCCCGAGGCGCCCAGCAGCAGCAACGCCAGACCCAGCGAGGCGAGGAAGGCCACCGCGCCCAGCAGCAACCCCGCCGCCCGCCCGCGCCACAGCACCAGGATGCGCGCCAAATCTCTCACGCCGCGCTCCCCGAATCGCGCCGCCCGGCCAAAGCCGCCCGCCCGTCGCGAATATCCAGCCGCCGCCCGCCAAATTCATGCGCCGCCGCCGCGTGGCTCGCCAGGATCACCGTCCGCCCGACCGCCAGGCGCCGCAGCGAATCGAGCACCTCCGCCTCGGTCACCGGATCGAGATGCGCCGTCGGCTCGTCGAGCAGCAGCAGCGGCGCATTCTTCAAAAACGCCCGCGCGATCGCCACCCGCTGCGCCTGCCCGCCCGACAGCCCAAAACCGCCATCGCCGATCAGCGTGTTCAGCCCGTCCGGCAGATCGGCGAGCACCCCGTCCAGCCGCGCCGCGCGCGCCGCCTCCGCCACCTCGGTGTCCGACGCCTCCGGCCGGGCGAAGCGGATATTCTCCGCCAGCGTACCGGCGAACAGCACCGGGCGCTGGCCAATCCAGGCGGTCAGCCGCGACAACGCCGCCGGCACGATGCTCTCGATCGGCGCGCCAT
>CAIVDX010000461.1 GCA_903904805.1 uncultured Rhodospirillales bacterium | reverse complement strand
TGACCACCTTCACCATCGCCTCGCTGGGCTGCACCTTCGCCCATAATCTGCCGATGCTGGTGGTCTTCCGCGCATTGCAGGGCGTGGGTGGGGCGGGGCTGGTGTCGGTTTCGCTCGCCATCGTGCGATTCATCTATCCGCGCGACCGGATGGGGCGCGGCTTCGGGCTGTATGCCACCACCGTCGCCGCCTCGATGGCTGCAGGCCCCGGGATCGCGGCGGCCATCCTCTCGCTCGCGCACTGGCCGTGGCTGTTCGCAGTGAATGTGCCCACCGGCATCGCTGCGGTGGCGATTGGGCTGCGCACCCTGCCCCGCATCGCCGCATCCGGTCCGCCGCTCGACATCACCGCCGCCCTGATCAACGCCGCCGCCCTTGGCCTGATCGTGATCGGCACAGACGGGCTGGGCCTGGCCGCCGACCGACCACTGGCGATCGCCGAACTGGTGGCCGGCATCGGGCTGATGGGCCTGCTGGTGGTCCGCGAGCGCGCGCGCAGCCGGCCCATGTTGCCGGTGGACCTGCTGGCGATCCGGCTGTTCCGCCTCTCGGCGATCACCGCGACCATGGCATATTCCGGCCTGCTGATGGCCTTTGTCGCCCTGCCCTTCTATCTGCAGATGCTCACCGGGCGGGAGCCCGCGGGCATCGGCCTGCTGATCACGCCCTGGCCGCTGGGCATCGTGCTCGGCGCCCAGCTGACCGGGCGCCTGGCTGACCGCTACCCCGCCGGCATCCTCGCCAGCAGCGGGCTGATTGTGCTGGCGAGCGGTGCCGCCGCGCTCGCGCTGCTGCCGACCTCCCCCTCCGACGCCAACGTGATCTGGCGGATGGCGTTGTGCGGCCTGGGGTTTGGCTTTTTCCAGACGCCCAATAACCGCGCGATGATGATCGCAGGCCCCCCCGAACGCAGTGGTGCGGCTTCAGGCATGCTGGCAACCTGCCGGTTGCTGGGGATGTCGATGGGGGCGGCGATGGCCGCCGTGCTGTTCGCGGCACTGGACGAGAGCGCGGGACAAGCAGCCCTTTGGGGCACGGTGGTGATCGCGCTCACAGCCTCTGTGGCCAGCGCGTCCCGATTGAAAAGGAAGTAGGAATTTTCTTCCTTGAACGAAAAAAGCAAAGAAACTTTGGGCGTTTGAACCCCATCTTGTCGACGACCGGCTTCTGACGGACACTGATCCCAACCAAACCAAGAACAGGTTCGCCATGCTGATTTCCCGCATCGATGACATCACGCCCAAGGTGCTGGAGGCCTATGCGGCCATTCCCGACCCACGGCTGCGCGAAATCATCCTCTCCTTCATCACCCATCTGCACGCCTTCGGGCGCGAGGTAAAACTCACCGAGACGGAGTTCCAGAAGGCCGCCGCGCTGATCAACGCGATCGGGCAGTCATCCTCGGCCAGCCACAATGAGGCGGTGCTGATGGCCGGCTCGCTCGGCTTCTCGCCGCTGGTCTGCATGATGAACAATGGCGCCGGCGGCACGCAGGACAGCTCCGCGAACATGCTCGGCCCGTTCTATCGCGATGGCAGCCCGATCACAGAGAATGGCGGCAGCCTGACACGCTCGTCCACCGAGGGTCTGCCGATGTTCTTCACCGGCCATGTGGTCGACCAGGCCGGGGCGCCGGTCGTCGGCGCGATCGTGGATATCTGGCACTCCTCCACTGTGGGGCTCTACGAAAACCAGGACCCAACCCAGGCAGACATGAATCTGCGGGGCCGCTTCATCACCGATGCAGCGGGTGGCTTCGCCTTCCGCAGCATCAAGCCGGCGGGCTATCCGATCCCGATTGATGGGCCGGTGGGGATGCTGCTCAAGGCAGCCGGACGACATAATATGCGCCCGGCGCACATCCATGCGTTGATCCACAAGGATGGGTTCAAGACCATCACCTCGCAGGTCTATTCCAACGACGATCCGTATCTGGAGACCGACGTGCAGTTCGGCGTGACCACCGCGCTCCTCGGCCATTACGTTCTGCACGAGAGCGGCACGCCGCCGGCCGCGGATGTCAGCGGGGCGTGGTGGACGCTGGACTACACGTTCAATTTGGAGCCAGGGGTGGCTCGGATGCCGAGCGCGCCGATTACGGGGAAGAAGGCAGCGTAGACGACAGCGCTTCTTTTTTTAAAAAGCGAAGCGCTTCACATCCTTAATATTTCCGCATCAGCCCAACCAACAGCCCCTGCACCTTCACCCGCTCAGCCGGCAATATCCGAACCTCATAACTCTGATTCGCCGGCTCGAGCGCGATCGAGTTGCCCCGCTTGCGCAGCCGCTTCAGCGTCACTTCCTCCTCATCGATCAGCGCCACCACGATCTGGCCGTTCTCCGCGCGATCGGCGCGGCGAATGAGAACAGTGTCGCCATCAACGATGCCCGCATCGACCATCGAATCTCCGGCAACCTCCAGGGCATAATGCTCACCATTGCCGAGCATCGAGGCAGGCACGTCGATCTGCGCGCTCTCATTGCGCAACGCCTCGATCGGCAGACCGGCAGCGATGCGGCCGTAGAGCGGCAACTGGACCGCGCCGCCATCATTGGCGCGCGGCGGCGGCGCTTTCGGCGTGAAATCCGCGCGGACGACATTCGGGCCCAGCGGCGGCGCCGGGCGCTTGAGCGCGCTGGACTGGACCTCCGGCACGCGCACCACCTCCAGTGCACGGGCGCGGTGATGATGGCGGCGGAGAAAGCCCCGCTCCTCCAGTGCCGAGATCAACCGATGGATGCCAGATTTCGATTTGAGATTGAGCGCGCTCTTCATCTCCTCGAAGCTCGGCGAGGTGCCGGTCTCACGGACATGGACATCGATGAAGCTCAGCAGCTCATATTGCTTCTGGGTCAGCATGAAACGGACATCTCCCTGATCGGCGGCGCGAAACCCGCGCGGCCCGTTCTGGGAGTTTGTTCTATATATGTTCCCAAGGCCGCGTCAAGCATGATCGACGCGCGGCAATTCAGATGCCGAAACCGGCCAGGCGAATGATGCGCACCTCGTCTCCCGCCGCCGCGGCCGGCGCGTGCGGGGCGCGCAGGGTCAGCGCGTCCGCACTGGCCAACAGCTTGAGCTGGGAAGAATCCTGTCGGGGAAACGGGCTCACCCTCAGAGTGCCGCCGGCCTCGGTGGACAGGGTCGAGCGCAGATAGTCGGCGCGCCGGTCGTTGGCACTGAGCGGCACAGCCAGCCGCGCGGCCACCGTGGCCGGTGCCTCGCCAGGCAGGCCAGAGAGGGCCGCGATCGCGGGCAGCACGAACAGGATCGCACAGACCAGGGCGGAGACCGGGTTGCCGGGCAAGCCGATCACCGGCATGTCGCGCAGCTGGCCGAACATCAGCGGCTTGCCGGGCCGCATGGCGATGCGCCAGAAATCGAGTTCCATCCCGCTGTGTTTCAGCGCCGCCTGCACAAGGTCATGGTCGCCAACGCTGGCGCCGCCGGTGGTGATCAACAGATCAAAGCGGGCAGCAGAGCTCACGGCGGCGATGATCTCGCCGATCTCGTCACGGGCAATCGGCAGCACCACCGGTTCGGCACCGGCGGCCCGCACGAGGGCGGCGAGCGCGTGTGAGTTGGAGCTGACAATGCCACCGGGCGGCAGGTCCTCGCCCGGCAGGAAGATCTCATCGCCAGTGGCAAGGATGCCAACCAGCGGGCGGCGATGCACGGCGAGCCAGGCATGATTGCCGGCAGCGGCCAGACCGATATCTCGCGCGCCGAGCCGCTTGCCCGCCGAGAGCAACGTCTCACCACGCCGAAAATCCTGGCCCGCGGGGCGCACATGCTTGCCTGGCGCGAGCGCCTCATTGATGCGCAGACGGTCGCCCTCGCGGGTCGCGTCCTCCTGGATCAGGATCGCATGGGTGCCCGCGGGCAGCACCGAGCCGGTGAAGATGCGCACGGCTTGGTGCGCGCCGAGCGTGCCGGTGAAGGGATGGCCGGCGGCGGATTCGCCGATCACCCGCAGTTCGTCGCCCACCGCGCCAGGGCAGGCGCCGATCGCATAGCCGTCCATCGCCGACATGTCGGCCGGCGGCTGCGTCAGCCGGGCGGCGATGTCGATGGCGAGCACCCTGCCCCAGGCCTCGGACAGGCCAACCTGCTCTGCCGGTGTGGCGCGGATGGCGGAGACGATGCGCGCGCGGGCCTCATCGACGGAGATCATCGGTCAATCCTGCCGGAATTCGCCGGTTTTGCCGCCATCCTTGTGCACCACCCGCATCGCCTCGATTCGCATGCCGCGATCGATCGCCTTGCACATGTCATAGACTGTGAGTGCGGCGACCGAGGCGGCGGTCAGCGCCTCCATCTCCACCCCGGTCTGGCCGGTGGTGGTGACGGTGGCGGCGATGTCCACCGCGGAGGTCTCGGCATTGGCGGTCAGCGCGATGCTGACCGAGGTGATCGGCAGCGGGTGGCAGAGCGGGATGAGGTCGGCGGTGCGTTTGGCGGCCATGATGCCGGCCAGCCGTGCGGTGCCAAGCACGTCGCCCTTCTTGGCGGTGCCGCCGGCGATCACCGCCAGCGTCTCGGGCGACATCCGCACCGCGCAGACGGCGGTGGCGGTGCGCGCGGTGTGCGCCTTGGCGGAGACATCCACCATGACGGCCTGGCCGGAGGCATCGAAATGCGACAGCCCCCCCCCCTTGCTCACCTCAGCCATTTTCAGGCCCGCCCCAACAACTCGCGCACCGCCTGCGTCACGTCGGGCTGGCGCAGCAGGCTCTCGCCGACCAGGAAAGCCGAGGCGCCGACGCTGGCCAGGCGCGTCACGTCCGCATGGGTGCGGATGCCGCTTTCGGCGACCAGGAAGCGATCACACGGCACCATCTCGGCCAGGCGCTCGGTGGTGGCGAGGTCGGTCACCAGGGTCTTGAGATTGCGGTTGTTGATCCCGACCAGCTTGGTCTGCAGGCCCAAGGCGCGATCCAGCTCGGCCTCGTCATGCACCTCGACCAGCACATCCATATCGAGCGCGCGGGCATGTTCCTCCAACGCGCGGGCCTCGTCATTGGTGAGGGCCGCCATGATGAGCAGGATGCAGTCCGCGCCGATCAGCCGGCTCTCATAGATCTGCCAGACGTCGAGCATGAAATCCTTGCGCAGGACCGGAATATCCACGGCGGCGCGGGCGGCCTTCAGATGCGCGATCTCGCCGCTGAAATAGGGAAAGTCGGTCAGCACCGAGAGGCAGGCCGCGCCCCCGGCGACATAGGCGCGGGCAAGCGCGGGCGGGTCGAACGCGGGGCGGATCATGCCGCCGGAGGGGGAGGATTTCTTGATCTCGCTGATCAGCCCGGTTCCGGTGGCCGACACCGCGCCCATCAGCGCGGCGCCGAAGCCGCGGGGGGTGTCGTCGAGGTGCGATATCTGCTGCTTCAGCGCCGACAGCGGCGTGACGGCGCGGCGTCGTTCCACCTCGGCGCGCGTGTCGGCACAGATGCGCTGCAGCGTGTCGCTCATCTCGTTCATCAAACCCTCAAATCACATGATCGGTGCCGGCTTAGCGGCGCGCGATCGGCATCGCCAGCTTCGTCTCGCGCCGCAGCGCCTCCAGGGCCGCCATCGCCGCGCCGGTGGCGATGCTGGACTCCGCCATCGCCACCCCCTCGCGCAGCCCGCCTGCCCGGCCGGCGACGATCAGGGCGGCCGCGGCATTGAGCAGCACGGTGTCGCGATAGGCACCCGTCTGTCCCTGCAGCACGCCCAGCAGGGCGGCGGCGTTATAGGCGGAATCGTCACCCTTCAGCTGATCCAGCGGCGCCCGCGCGAGACCGGCATCCTCCGGCGTGATGGTGAATTCCCGCAATGTGCCATGCGCGAACTCCGCCACCTGGCTTTCGCCGGCGACGGTCAGCTCGTCGAGGCCCATGCCATGCACCAGCCAGACATGCTCGCTGCCCAACCGCCCGAGGGTCTGCGCCATCGGCGCGAGCCATTTCGGGTCGAACACGCCGGCGAGCTGACGGCGCACGCGCGCCGGGTTCGCCATCGGGCCAAGCAGGTTGAAGATGGTGCGGGTGCCCAGCTCGACACGCACGCCCGCGGCGTGGCGCCAGGCGGAATGGTGCCGCGGGGCAAACAGGAAGGTGGAGGATGCGCGGCGGAGGATGGTCGCCAGCGCCTCCAGCGGCACATCGGTCTCCACGCCCAGTGCGGTCAGCACATCCGCCCCGCCGGTGCGCGACGACAAGGCGCGGTTGCCATGCTTGGCCACCGGCACGCCAAGTCCGGCAACGACGAAGGTGACGGCGGTGGAGACATTCAGCGTGCCGGCATGATCGCCGCCGGTACCGCACACATCGATCGCGTTCTCCGGCGCCGGCACCGCCAGCATACGCGCGCGCACCGCACGGACGGCACCGACCATCTCCGCCACCACTTCACCGCGCACCCGCATCGCCATCACCAGGCCGGAGATCTGTGCGGGCGTGGCGGCGCCGGACATGATGATGGAGAACGCATCCTCCGCCTCATGCTCGGTCAGCTCCGCGCCGGTGGCGACCTTGGCGATCAGCGGCTTCAGATTGCCCTCATAGGGCAACGGGGCATCGGCGCCGGCGAAGGCGGTCTCAGGCGAGGGCGGCGGCGTCATGATGCTGTCTGGCCATGGCAAGGAAATTGGCGAGCAGAGCGTGGCCATGCGCGCTGGCGATGCTCTCGGGATGGAACTGCACGCCCCAGACCGGCAGGGCCCGATGGCGCAGGCCCATGATGAGCCCGTCATCGCTCCAGGCGGTGGCTTCCAGCTCAGCGGGCAGGCTGCCGGCATCAACGATCAGGCTGTGATAGCGGGTGCCGTTGAACGGGCTGGGCAGACCGGCGAACAGGTCGGTGCCGCCATGCGACATCGGCGAAACCTTGCCATGCATCGGCACCGGCGCGCGGAGCACGGTGCCGCCAAAGGCCTGACCGATCGCCTGATGGCCCAGGCAGACGCCGAAGATGGGGATCTTGCCGGCCGCCAGCTTGATCAGATCAAGGCAAATGCCGGCCTCGTTCGGCGTGCAGGGGCCGGGCGACAGCACGATGGCCTCCGGCGCACGCGCCATCACCTCGGCTGGGCTCAGCTCGTCATTCCGCACGACGTCGCAGGCGACAGAGAGGTCCCCGAGCAGCTGCACGAGGTTCCAGGTGAAGCTGTCATAGTTGTCGATCAGCAGGATCATTCTGTGGGCATCCTGGGGGCCGTCAGCGAATGGGTCAACAGAATCGCCGGCACGGCGGGCGCATGGTCAATAGATCAGCCGGGCACGGATGGTGCCCTCGATGCCACGCAGCTCCTCCAGAACGGCGTCGGCGTCGGCCTTGGTGTCGGATTCCACGACCACATAGCCGATATCGCCGTCGGTCTGCAGATACTGGGCGGCAATGTTCATCCCGAACTTGGAGAACACATCATTCACCCGGCGCAGCAGGCCCGGCACGTTGCGATGGACATGCATGAAGCGGATGCCGTTCGGGCGGGTTGGCAGCTGTGCCTGCGGGAAATTCACGGCACCGATGGTCGAGCCATTGTCGGAATAGTCGACCAGGCGGCGGCCGACCTCCTCGCCGATGCGTTCCTGCGCCTCCGCCGTGCTGCCACCGATATGGGGCGTGAGCAGAACATTGGGCATGTTCTGCAAGGGCGCGATGAATTTCTCATTGTTCGAAGCCGGTTCGGTGGGGAACACGTCAATCGCCGCCCCTGACAGGCGGTTGGAGCGCAGCGCCTCCGCCAGCGCATCGAGATCGACAACCGTGCCGCGGGCATTGTTGAGGAACAGCGCGTCCTGCTTCATCGCGGCGAACTCCGCCGGACCCATCATGCCCTCGGTCTCAGCCGTTTCGGGCACATGCAGGCTGACCACGTCGGCCTGGCCGAGCAGATCATGCAGCGTGTTCATCTTCACCGCGTTGCCGTGCGGCAGCCGGTCCTGGATGTCGAAATAGATCACCCGCATGCCGAATGCCTCGGCGAGCACCGACAGCTGGCTGCCGATATTGCCGTAGCCAACGATGCCCAGCGTTTTGCCGCGCACCTCGCGCGACCCGGCGGCGGATTTGTCCCAGACGCCGCGATGGGCGGCGGCCGATTTGTCCGGGATGCGGCGCATCAGCATCACGATCTCGCCGATCACCAATTCGGCGACCGAGCGGGTGTTGGAGAAGGGCGCATTGAACACGGGGATGCCGCGTACGCGGGCGGCCTCGAGATCGACCTGATTGGTGCCGATACAGAAACAGCCCACCGCGATCAGCCGGTCGGCGGCGGCGAACACCTCCTCGGTCAGTTGGGTGCGGCTGCGGATGCCGACCATGTGCACGCCCTGCAGCGCGTCGATCAACGCGTCGCCGTCGAGCGCCTTGGTGTGACGGATCACCTGGGTGTAGCCGGCCCGGGCGAGCAGCTCGACGGCGCTGTCATGGATGCCCTCAAGCAGCAGGATGCGGATGCGATCCTTCGGCAGGGAGAGGCGTTCGGAGATGCTCATGGGGCGTCCTGGGTGTTGTCGCGGCAGTTCCATATAGGAGTGCGCCTTGGCGCGGTATCAACACCCACTCATGCGCGGTATGCCAGAAACACCGCCCGAAACACCGCCCGCTCCGCGCCAAGGGCCAACCTCCAAAAGCTTTTTGGTTCCTTTTTTAAAAAAGAACGCGCTTTTTGTCGTTGCTACCCAGCCGCGTGCTTCCGCTCCTTCTCCACCGTCACCGCCAGCTTCGCCATCAGTTCACCCAGCAGCTTGCGGCCGGCCTCGTCGGTGAATTTGCCCGCCTCGTCGAACTTGGCGGCCGCCTGGGCGACCATCACCTCGGGCTTGTGCAGCACCGCGGCATCCAGGCCGGCCATGATCGCGCGCAGATGGTTCTGGCCGCGGATGGAGCCGAACAGGCCGGTGGCCGCACCGATGATGGCGGTGGGCTTGCCGGCGAACAGGGCGCCGGGTGGGCGCGACACCCAGTCGATGGCATTCTTCAGCACGCCGGAGACCGAGTAGTTATATTCCGGGCTGGCGAGCAGCAACGCATCGGCGGCGGCGATCTTGTCGCGCAGCGCCTGTACGACCGGCGGATAGGCGACCAGACGGACGTCGTCGTCATAGAGCGGGAACGGCGCGAGATCGACGATCTCGATGCTCATGCCAGCGGGGGCCAGCTCAATGGCGGCGTTGAGCAGCCAGGTGTTGAAGCTCTTCTTGCGCAGGCTGCCCGACAGGGCGACGACAGAGATCGACATCGAGGTTTCCTTCCGTTGCCCTGCACCAGGCGCGCAGGACGTCGACGCTTTTTAGCGATCCTGACGGCCCCGGCAACCCGCCGGCTTTGGCGGTGGGCCTTCTCAAGCGTGCCGGATCGCGGCAAGTTCGGCCCGAGATGTAGAACAGCCCCGAGCTGTAGAACAGCAAGGTGCCGGAATCGGCGCCACCACAGGGAGGCCAGGCAGGCCATGACAGAGGCGCACACCGTCGATCCACGCTCAGGGCTCGAATTCATCGAGCTCAGCCATGAATGGGGCCATGGGATTCCCGTCTGGCCAGGCGATGTGGATGTGCGCATTGAGCGCACCGCCCATCATGCCCGCTTCGGTGTGATGAGCCAGCGCATCACCGCCAACATGCATAACGGCACGCATCTGAATGCGCCGCTGCATCTGATCCAGCGCGGGGCGGACATCGCCGCGTTGCCGATCGACCTGTTCTTCCGCAATGGCGTCGTGCTCGATATTCCGAAGGGACGATGGGAGCTGGTGACCGAGGCCGATCTCGCGGCCCAGGCCGACAAGGTCAAGGCTGGCGACATCGTGCTGATCCGCACCGGCTGGCACACACGCCACGCCGAAAGCCAGGAATGGTTCGGCCTCGCACCCGGCATGTCGAAGGGCGCGGCGGAATGGCTGATCGGGAGAAAGGTCTCGGTGGTCGGCATGGACACCGCGGCGATCGATCATCCGCTGGCCACCTCGCTTGGCCTGCATCGTGGCGGGCCGCAGATGAAGCGTCTGCCTGGGCTCTACCAGTCCGAAACCGGGCGTGATCCGCGCACGGATTTTCCCGAATGGAACCCCGCCCACCGCGCGCTGCTGGCCGCCGGCATTCCCACCATCGAAGGCGTGGGCGGCGATGTTGCGAAGGTCGCCGGCAAGCGTGTGACCATCCATGCCCTGCCCTGGCGCTGGGGCAGCGGCGATGCCTGCGGCATCCGCCTGATGGCGATCCTCGACCGCACCGGGGCGGCCCGCATCGAACAAGGTGGGATGGAGAAGTAAGATGGCAGCCCTGAAGTCCGACAACGGTCTGGTCTATTACGACCTCTCCAACATCTACGGCCACAACGTGCCGCAATGGCCCTCGGGGCCGAACATGTCCTTCCGCGTGCAGAAATACCACGCCAATGACGGCATGGCGGTGCAGCAGTTCGAGTCGATCATGCATCGATCGACACACATGGACGCGCCGCTGCACGTCACCGAAAATGCCGGCAGCCTGACCAGCTATGAACCCTGGCGATTTTTCGGCACCGGCGTTGCCGTGTCGATCCCGAAGGGCAAATGGGGCGTGATCACGCCGGAGGATCTGGAAAATGTCACGCCGAAGATCCAGCATGGCGATATCCTGATGATCAATACCGGGACCCACAAAAAGCTCGGCGACAACGACGATTACTATTCCTATTCCCCCGGCCTGTACAAGGAGGCCGCGGAATGGATCGTCGCGCGCGGGGTGAAGATGGTGGGCGTGGATGTGCAGGCACTCGACCATCCGCTCGGCACCAAGCTGGTCGATCACGGCCCCGGCCCCTCGCATCCGCACCTGTTCGACGAATATCGTGCCGAAACCGGGCGTGACGTGATGAAGGATTTCCCGCACTGGGAGCCGGCACACAAGATCATGATGGGCAATGGCATTCCGGGCATCGAGAATATCGGCGGCGACCTCGATCTGGTCACCGGCCATCGTTGCACCTTCATGGCCTTCCCCTGGCGCTGGCCGCAAGGTGAGGGCTGCATCGTTCGGGTGATCGCGGTGATCGATCCCGAGCAGACATTCCGCTTCGAAACCGGGAACTGACATCATGATCTCAGAGACGCTGAAAAATCCGCTTTCCCTGTTCGACGTGCGCGGCAAGGTGGCGGTGATCACAGGTGCCACCGGCGGCTTCGGCCGCGGCTGCGCGCTCAGCCTCGGCGCGCTGGGTGTGAAGCTGGTGCTGGCCGCGGGCAGCACCGCTGAACTCGCAGAGGTTGCTGAAGAAGCCAAGAGCATTGGCGCCGAGGTGGTCACCATCAATCGCCGGCCTGATTCAGTAGACGACGCCAACGCGATCCGCGATTGCGCGCTGGACGCCTTCGGCGCGATCGACCAGTTGGTTGTCGGCTCAGGCTACAACAAGCCCGGCTTCATCCAGGATCTGGACTATGAAGACTGGCAGGCGGTGATGGACGCCAATGTGCGCGGCCCGTGGGTGATGGCCAAAGCCATCGGCTCCTACTGGATCGAGCAGAAGCGCAAAGGCAAGGTGCTGCTGATGTCCTCCGTGCGCGGGCGGCATGGCAACATCTCCGGCTATACCGGCTACTGCACCTCCAAGGGTGCGACGGATGCGCTGACCCGCGTGCTGGCAACCGAGTGGGCGAAATACGGCATCACGGTGAATGCCATCGCGCCCACCGTGTTCCGCTCCAAGCTCACGGCATGGATGTATGGTGACAATGAGCTCGGCCAGGCCACCCGCGCGCGCTCGCTCTCGCGCATCCCGCTTGGCCGGCTCGGCGAAGTTGAGGATCTGATGGGTATGGCGATCTATCTGCTGTCGCCGGCGTCGGATTTCTGCACCGGCCAGGTGATGTATGTCGATGGAGGCTTCTCTGCCGGCTGATATCGCGCCCGGTGCGCCGGTCGCGGTGATCGGCGGTGGCCGCATGGGTGCGGCCATCGCGCAGATCTTCGCCGGCGCCGGCCACATCGTGCATCTGGTCGAGCCCAGCGAGAAGGTGCGCGCGGGATTGCCTGCCTCGCTCGCCACCATCACCGAGCGCCGTGGCCAGCCGAGGGACCTTGTTGACCGCATCACCATCCATAGCGGGATCAATCCAGCGCTTGCGCCGATCGCCATCGCGATCGAGGCAGTCAGCGAGAATCTCGCCCTGAAGCAACGCATTTTCGCAGAACTCGATGCGCTCTGCACCGATGCGATCCTGGCGACCAACACCTCGGTGATCCCCGTTGGCGACATCGCGCGCGATGTGATGCGCAGGGATCGCGTCGTTGGCACACATTTCTGGAATCCGCCCTACGCCGTCCGCCTCGTTGAGGTGGTGCAGGCCGCCGACACATCGGACGCAACGGTGGCCATCACCATGGCCGTGATGGAAGCAATCGGCCAACAGCCGGTCCATGTGCGCAAGGACGTGCCAGGGTTCATCGGCAACCGCCTGCAGCATGCCCTCAAGCGCGAGGCGATCGCGCTTGTGGAGAATGGCATTTGCGATGCCGCGACAGTGGATTTTGTGGTGCGCAATTCCTTCGGCGCGCGCCTGGGGATCATGGGCCCGCTGGAGCAGTCCGACATGGTTGGGCTGGACCTCACACTGGCCATCCACGAGGTGGTGCTGCCCGATCTCGACCGCACGCCGGGTCCGCAACAGCTGTTGAAGGATCTGGTGGCATCCGGTCGCACCGGTGCGTCGGTCGGCGAGGGCTTTCGACGCTGGAGCGCGGACGAGACGGCCGAATTGCGCAACCGGCTCGACAAGGCGCTGCTCGGCAAGAAGGACTAGGCACATTGCCGGGCTGACGCTTCGGAGAGAAATTCGTCGAGCCGGTCGAGCCCAGCTGACACACCACTGCCGCCCAGGCCGAAGCGAATACGGTCGCGTGGTACCTCGGCAAGCGGTGTGGTCCACAGGCATGAGGGCATCGCAAGGATGCCCGCCTGGCGCACAAGACGCTCGCTGAACGCCCGCGCACCCTCGGGTCCGAGATAGCGCGGCATCGACAACGCGGTGTTGCTGCCCGCGCCCGGCGCGAACAGATCGACATGGCGCGTGAGCACATCGCGCAGGCGGCTCTGATTCTCGCGCGCGATCTGTCGGTTGCGGCCCAACACTGTCTCCGCATTGCGCAGGGCGATGCGCGCGAGCATTTCGCTTGGGCCCGCAAGGCAACTCGACAAGGCGCTCTTGCCACGCATGGCGGCCGCGAGGACTGCCGCGTCCCGGCAGACGATCCAGCCTGCGCGCAGTCCGGGCAAGCCGAATGCCTTTGACAGCCCGTTGATCGACACACCCCGGTCGTAGAGTTCCACGATCGGTGGCGTCCACCCCGGTGACGCACGGTCAGCCAATTGGTAGACCTCGTCATTGACGAGCCAGAGCGCGTGTCTGCGGCACAGGGCGATCAGGTCGAACAAATCCCGCGGATCAATCGCCGCGCCGGTCGGGCTGTTTGGGAAATTCATCAGCACCAGGCGCGTACTGGGCCGGATTGCCGCCTCCAGTCGGTTGAGATCCAGCCGCCACTCGGTCCCCTCAAGCAGCTTCACACCGCTGGTGGGGCCGCGCGCCCGCAGCAGGTGCTCGGAAGGCTGATAGATTGGCACAATAACAATGGCATGATCCTGTTCGCCGAGCAGCCCACCGACCAGGCAAGCCAGCGCCTCCTGCGCGCCGGCACAGCACAGGATTTCCCGGGAACTCGCACCATGGTAGCGCTCTGCGATCGCCGCGCGCAGCCATTCCGCCCCGCGCGGATCGGTATAGCCCAGATCAAGCCGGCGCCACCGCGAGAGATCATCTTCATCGGCCATCGCCAGCAGGTCCGACATTGGCAGCGGGTCGCATTCCGACGCCGACAGATCATGCCTGGCGAGATGGCGATGCTCCTCCAGGAAGCTGCCGAGGGCAAAGTCTTCCCGCATCAGCGCGCTGTCGCGACGCGGAGAAAGGTGGAGACAATGCGGCTGCCTGCCCGCAGCGTGCCATGCAGCGAGCCCGCGACCTTCGATTCCCCTCCGGCACGACACCGATAGGGCAGCGCGATCTCGACAATCCGCAGCTTCGCGCGCGCCGCCTGCATCTGCATCTCGATGTTCCAACCATAAGTCATCTCGCGCAGCGCCAAACGCTCAAGCGCGGCGCGATCGATGGCGCGAAATGCACACATGTCAGAATAGCTGACACCGTACAGCGCACCCATGATGAAGCCGGCAACCCGCCCGGCCAGGACTTGATGCCACAACATCGCGCCCGGCTCGCGCATCCCCTTGGTGCGCGTCGCCAACACGAAATCATGTGTGCCCATCAACACCGGTTCAGCGACGCTGCCGATCAGGTCGCCACGATCAGCACCATCGCCGTCCAGGAAGACGATCACGCGGCTCTCCGCGACCGCCGCCG